>JAGDDB010000256.1 GCA_017958265.1 Oscillospiraceae bacterium
GATTTTGCTGTAGTAAAATCGGCACATTTTTGTTTTCGTACCATATCATGTTTTCATTGGGACGGAATTGCAGCTTCCGACTTCCATGGAATATTCCTCATCTTTTTATCTCTTTTTTGTAGCTTAGGTCCGTCATCCGGTGCAGCTCCGGGCGACGGACCTGAGCTATTATAGGTGAAAACCTGCCGGTTTTCGCCTCCCTGCGTATATGGCCCTTTTCGGATCGCAGATCGGGGCCGATGGAGCCGGAGACAATTAAGGTTAGACTTCCCACTCCGAGCACATCGCGCCGCCCCGCGCTCCGCAGCGGTAATTTGCCGAATTGAAGATACGGGGAAAATGAATTAAAAAACGGGATCGGAGCCCGACGAAGCGGGTCCGATCCCGAAAGAAAGAACAATTTTGCGATACGCGGGCCTGCGGGGCAAGCCCGCTGCCGTCAGCCGGAAACGATGAGCGTGTCGAGCACATCCTCGGGCAGGTAGGGCGCCGCGTCTACCGGCTTGCCGCCGTCGGGACGCAGCTCGAAATGACAGTGCACTCCGCTTGCTACGCCTGTGCTGCCCATCTCGGCTATAACCTCTCCCTGCTTGACTATGTCGCCCTCTTCCACGAGCACCGCGGAACAGTGGGCGTAATAGGTGACGTCTCCGTTATCGTGCCTTATCTGCACGAGCAGTCCGTATCCGCTGTATTCCTCGGCAAATATGACTTCTCCGCCGTCGGCGGCCCATATCTTGTCGCCGTAATGGCCGGCGATGTCAATGCCCGCGTGGTTGCTGGAGCCTACGGAAGTACGCCGCGCGTCGAAGCGGGAGGAGATATATCCGTCGCAGGGCCATATATAACTGCCGGTGGAGTAGCTGGGAAGAGTACCCACGCGCACCTCGCAGGGAACGGGGGCCTCGGTCAGAGTGCTCTCGACCTTTTCATATGAACTGAGCACGCCGTTTTCGCGGGTGACCAGATATACCGTTTCGAATTTGCCGCTCCGGCCGGGGGTAATGACCTCGGACTGACTTTCCAGCATGCTGTCGTCAAGCACGTAGGTCGTGGAATATTTCACCGTCTGCTCGACCACGTCCTTGTCGACGGTGATCACGGACAGCGCGTCGTGCAGGGTCTTGATGTTGTTTTCGAGCATATCCACGCCCGCATAGCCTTCGCAGACAGAAACCTCGGCGGAAAACTCGGCGGAAACGGTGTTTTCGGTGACATAGCCGCCGATCACGGACGCAATGGCGTCGGAAGCGTCCTTGGCGGAATTGAACGCGCAGACCGGCTCGCCGCCGACATATACTATATAAAGACTGTTTATTTCGTTGATCTCGCTGAATATCCGGCTCTCGACGGCGTCGGCAATGCCGGGCTCGGCCTTGCCGAAGGAGACATGACAGGTAACGTCGGGCTCGATGCCGCATTCGGAGCCGAAAACGCTTTCGGTGGTGCTGCGCACTTTGCTGATGATGGAATCGAGCTCGCTGCGGCTGGATGCATAGCCGACGAAATCACCCTCGACGCTGACGGCGAGAGCTATGTTCATGCGGCTGATAGCCAGCACGGACAGGGCGCAGATGACCAGCAGCGCCGCCACGCGTTTGGCGCCGAAATGCAGAAGTCGGTCAAGCACCGAGCGGAAAGCACAGGCAGCGCGTACCTTGAGGCTGCATATGCCGTCCTTTTTCAGTTTTCCGTCAGAACCGTATCTCATAAAAAACCTTACACGCAATTCGAAACATTTGATTACAAGACTAAAGTCAAAGGTAACAAAACTGTTACAGATGGAATAATACAACCTTTTGCGGCGCAAGTCAAGTCCCAAAAGGTAAAATATTGAAAAACAGGTATTTTTTTCCGTACAGCGCATATTGATTGAACCACAGGGGTGATCGCATGGCTATGATGTATGATGAAAGTTACAAAAAGCAGGCTCAGGCCCACAATCTTACCCTAAACGACAGAAAACGTCTGACGGTCAGCGGAGTGGAAGACGTGGAAAGCTTTGACGAGCAGGCGCTTACGCTGTATACGGGCGGAGGACTGCTTACGGTAAAGGGCGGGGGGCTGAAGATAGAAAAGCTCAGCACGGACGGCGGTGAGCTTGCCGTCGAAGGCAGGATAGACAGTCTGGAATATACCGACGCGCCCGCCGGGCGGCGCGGTTTTCTCAGCAGGCTGCTGGGTTAGTGAAGCTGTCGGTATCCATGCAGGGGCTGCAGGCGCTGGCAAGCCTTGCCTGCGGCCCCGCGCTGGGCTTTTTTTACGATCTGCTTGCCCAGATAAGACTGCGGTTCGGGCTCAGACGGCTGCTGCCGCTTTTCGACGCGCTTTTCTGCATCGTGTGCGCATGCGTCCTTTTTTTGATGGGCAGCGTGGCCGGACGGGGCAGACTGAGGCTGTTCATGCCGCTTTTGATGGCGGCGGGAGGAGGCGTATATTGCCTGGCTTTAAGGCGCTTCGGGAGACCGGCTGCGGCATTCGCGGCCAACGGAGCGGCTGCGGCGCTCGGCGCGGCCGCTCTTCCGCTGCGCGTACTCAAAAAAATAATAAAAAAAATAACAAAAAAAACAAAAAACATCTTTTCATATTTCAAAAAGTGTTATAAAATAAGGTACAAACCCATAGAATACCATTTTGAGAATGATCATCCGGGAGGTGAGCGCGTTGAAAGCCAGGAAGGCCGGTATATTTACGAAGATCGTAATTGCCGCGCTTATGGTCTATGCGATCGTGACGCTGATAAAGCTGCAGGACCGTATAGAAGAGGCGGAAAACGCGCGCGACGCACTGACCGTGCAGGTAAGAGAGCTTCAGGCGGGCAACGCCGGCCTTGAGCATGAGATCAGCCACAGCACCGACAGAGAGACTTTGGAGGATGTTGCGCGGATCAAGCTGGGCTTCGTCCTTCCAGGAGAGATCGTTTTTTACAATCTGAACGATTAAGCCCCATACGAACACGTTCTTTCGGCGCGGTCCGCTGCCTGTCGCCCGCTTGAAGTCCGAAGGAGTTTTGCCGGAGCGGGATCGCGTCTGCATGAGGCGAAAGACGGAGCATCCTTTTCGGACGGCCGGGCAGTCTGACAAAGCGCAGGCGGAAAGCTGCCGGTCAAAACCGGGTTCGTATATGTCAATAAGGAGGAAACGGGCATTACATGGAGCTGTCTGTGGGGACTGTTCTCGACGGCAAAGTGACCGGCATCACGAAATTCGGCGCTTTCGTCGCCCTGCCCGGAGGAAGATCGGGTCTGGTACATATTTCCGAGATCGCTTATTCTTATGTCAGCGATGTATCCGAGCATCTTCACGAGGGTCAGGAGGTCCGCGTGAAGGTGATAGGGATCGACGAGAACGGCAGGATTAATCTATCCGTCAAAAAGGCCGCCGATCCTCCGCGGGGAGGCGCGCCGGCGGAAAGACCGAGAGAACGTCAGGCGGAGGCTCCGGAGGCTTCCTTTGAGGACAAGCTGAAACGGTTTATGCACGAGTCAGACAGCAGGATGTCCGGCGTGCGTCAGTACACGGAGAAAAAAGGCGGCCGGAGAGGAAACAGACGAAATAATTACGATTGACACAGATGCTTTGCAACGCGCCGATTCAGGCGCGTTGGTTTTTATAACCGTACCGTTCGAAAAAAAGGCGGCGGGCCGGAGGCCCGCCAAAGAGTTGTGGGATAAAGATATGAACTTCGGCCCCGTGGGGCCACGCCATTGGATAAGCTGTGATTTGATGATAACACCGCCGTCGGGTATTGTAAATAGCGAGAAAACACTACTTTTGTCGAAAGGATGCCGCGCCGTGAGAAAGATCAGCGTAGAGAGCATTTCCGAAGAGATCGCGAGACTGTGCATACGGGCCAACACCATTCTGCCGCCGGAGCTGTGCGCGCTGCTGGAGCGCGCCGCGGCCGAGGAGAGCGAGGGCGCTGCCGCCGGAGCATTGGATGACATAGTCGAAAACTTCAGATACGCGGCTCGGAGCGCCATGCCCATTTGTCAGGATACGGGCATGGCCGTGGTTTTTGCCGAGGTCGGGCAGCAGGTGCAGATATGCGGCGGCCTGTTTGAGGACGCGGTAAACGAGGGAGTGCGCCGCGGATACGAAAGGGGGCTGCTCAGAAAATCCGTCGTGGCAGATCCCGTAAGACGCGGCAACACCGATGACAACTGCCCCGCCGTTATTTACACGCGCCTGACCGGCGGAGACAAAATCAGACTGACCGTGGCGCCGAAGGGCTTCGGCAGCGAAAACATGAGCGCGATCAGGATGTTCCTGCCCGGAGACGGCGCGGAAAAGATCGAAGAGTTCGTTGTGCAGACGGTTAAAAACGCCGGCGCCAGGCCGTGCCCGCCGATAGTCGTGGGCGTCGGCCTGGGCGGCACGTTCGAGCAGGCTGCCCTGATATCAAAGCTCGCGCTGATCCGTCCGGTCGACCGCCGCAGCGGCGATGAGTTTTACGCGCGCATGGAAGAACGGCTGCTGGAAAAGATCAACGCTCTGAATATAGGCGCTCAGGGCTTCGGCGGGAAGCATACCGCCCTTGCGGTAAACATAGAAACAAGACCTACTCATATCGCCGGCCTGCCCTGCGCGGTGAACATCGGCTGCCACGTCACCCGTCATGCCGAGGGAGAGATATGACGGCCGGTATGCGAGAGGGGATATTTATGCAAATATCATGCCGATTCGGCTTTATTTTTGCCGCCCGGCATGATAAAATATAACTGCAGATGATAGAGCGCAGGCTCACATTATTTGTCCGAAAGGAGAACAACGCCATGAAATTCGTATTTACCGAGAAAAAAATGTCTCCGTCCGATGATCTGCGCGCGTACGCGGAGAAGAAGGTGAGCAAGCTGGACAGACTGTTCAGGGACGAGTCCACTGCCTATATAACCTTCAGCGTCGAACACAACCGCAACATTGTCGAGGCAACGGTGAACAACAACGGCATGTTCTATCGTGTTAAGGAAAGCACGAACGATATGTATGTTTCCATTGACGCGGCGGTGGCTTCCATCACGCGGCAGGTACGCAAGAACAAGACAAGACTCGAAAAACGCATACGCGCGGGAGCTCTGGAAAAGGAATTCGCGCCGCCTGCCAGGAGCGACGACGAGGAGGAGAAGGAATTCAAGGTCGTCCGCACCAAACGCTTCTCCATAAAACCCATGTCGGTGGACGAGGCCATACTGCAGATGAACCTGCTGGAGCATGAGTTCTTCGTATTCAAAAACGAAGACAGCGCGGGAGCATTTTCGGTGGTGTACAAAAGGCGCGCGGGAGATTACGGCCTTATAGAGAGCACCGACGCGGATAATTAAGACGCAATGCCGCCGCGGCGGGCCGCGGCAGAACGGAGAGGGTAAATGAGCGATACTTTGTCATATAAATGTCCGAGCTGTTCTTCTCCGCTTGAGTTCGGAAGCACGAGCGGAATGCTGGAATGCAGATCCTGCGGAAACAGCTATGAGCTCGACGCGATAGAATTGCTCAACGAGGCCGAGACCCAGGAGGGCAAGGAGCCGGAATTTGACTGGGGAGCATATAAGGAAGGCCTGAGCGGAGAGGTAATAGAGGGCGTTCAAACCTATAAATGTCAGTCCTGCGGCGCGGAGGTAACGGTGGAGGGCGTGACCGCCGCCACAAAGTGCCCCTACTGCGACAATGTAATAGTTCTGGAGCCGCAGCTGTCCGGCATGATAAAGCCGAACGGCATAATTCCCTTCAGAGTGGACCGCAGCGGCGTGGCGGCAAAGGTCAAAGAGCTCTGCAAGGGCAAAAGGCTGCTTCCGAGAGGCTTTTTGAGCGAAAACAAAATAAAGGACGTACAGGGAGTATATGTCCCGTTCTGGCTCTTTGACTGCCACGCGGACGGCAAAATGAGCTTTAAAGCCACAAAGGTCAGGCATTGGAGCAGCGGAAACTACGACTACACCGAGACGTCCCATTTCCTGCTGGTAAGAGAAGGGGAAATGTCATTTGAGAAGATCCCGGTGGACGGCAGCATAAAGATGGACGACAGCCTGATGGATTCCATAGAGCCTTATGATTTCAGCGAGCTGACGGATTTTGATACGGCATATCTTTCGGGCTTCCTCGCCGACCGCTTTGATGCGGACGCGGATTCCAGCCTGCCGAGAGCGAACAAAAGAGTGGAATCGAGCGTGGAAGAAGCGTTCCGATCTACGATAAGCGGCTACAGCAGCGTAATGATGTCGATGAACAAGACGCAGATATCCGATACCTCCGTTAAATATGTTCTTCTGCCGGTGTATCTGATCACTTCGAAGTACCGCGGCAAGAACTACAGCTACGCGATAAACGGACAGACCGGAAAGATCGTGGGCGATCTGCCCATCTCAAAGGCAAAGAGCTGGGCATGGTTCGGCGGAGTTTTCGCAGCGGTTTTCGCGGCGTGCATGCTCCTGTTCTCCAAACTGTTTTAAGAGGGCGCGGATATGAAAAGACTGATTTGTTTTATTGCAGCCGCGATACTTGCTCTCACCCTGCCCGTGTACGCTCTGGCCGCGGCGGAATATGACGGCGGAGTATACAGGATAACCGACTGGTCCGACACGCTCAGCGATGCCGAAAGGGACGAACTGGACGAAAAAATATGCCGGGGCGTGGAACGGTATTACTGCGATTTCACGGTCATCATCCTCGAAGGTCAGGATTTCCTCGATGAGGATGAAACACTTGCGGATTTCGCGGAAATGTTCTATGATAACTCGGGATACGGCGTTGGTGCCGGCAGGGACGGGACCATGCTTTTGGCCGATGCGGAGTACGGTACCTACGGCATATATACGGAAGGCAGTATGGTACAACTGCTCACGGAAGAGGCTGCGGAGACAGCCTGCGACGCTTTTGACGCCGCTCTTTTGACCGGCGGCCTTTACGACGCCGTTGACGCGTATCTTGACGCGATGTTCCTCGAGGCGGAAAAGCTCGGCTCGGAGCAGACCCGGGATCTGTCCGAAGGCCCGGTCATCAAATATACGGATCCCTTCGTTCCCTATCACGACTATGACGCTCCGAGAGTGGTCGACGGCGCGGACATTTTTACGGACGCGGAGGAAGATGATCTCGCCGGGCGCATAGCGGAGATGGGCGAAAGATTGGGCAATGACTTCGTCATCGTTACCGTAAACGATACCGGCAGACTGTCTCATATGGAGTATGCCGACGACTTTTTCGATTACAACGGATACGGTCTCGGCCCGGATTACGACGGGATGCTGCTGCTGATATGCATGAACAGTCAGCACAGGGGCTGGTGGATATCCACTTACGCGGAGTGCTTCGACCGTTTTTGGGACAGGGATATCGATGACCTGGGCGAAGCAATAAAGCCCTATCTTTCCGCAGGGGAATACTATCGCGCGGCCGAGGTTTATCTGGACGGCGTCGAGGAGGTTTTCGCAAGACCGGCCGATTATCACACACAGCTGCAGAAAAGAGAGAGCGTGCGCGGCGCGATCCTGCCTGCGCTTATAGTCGCGCTCATAGCCGCACTGATAGTGATCGCCGTTCTGCGCGGTAAAATGAAGACCGTGCGCACGGCCGGCAGCGCCGCGGGGTACATGGTGAAGGACAGCTTTTATCTCAGGCGTCAGAGCGATACCTTCCTTCACTCCCACGTGACAAAGACGCGGAAGCAGAGCTCCTCATCGTCGGGCCATTCAAGCCACTCTTCGTCCAGCGGACGCAGTCACGGCGGAGGCGGCGGCAGCTTCTGATCTTAAATTCAATGTAAATATAATATAATGAAAGGAACGGAAAACAATGGGCCTTATCAAAGCGATACTGGGAGCTGCGGGAGGAACCCTGGCCGACCAGTGGAAAGAATTCTTCGTATGCGAATCCATGGATAAGAATGTTCTCGTCTGCAAGGGCGAGAAGAAGGTGTCCGGGAGATCGTCCAATACCAAGGGCAGCGACAACGTCATTTCCGACGGCAGCGGCGTGGTCGTGGCGGACGGACAGTGCATGATAATAGTGGAACAGGGCAAGGTGGTAGAGGTATGCTCCGAGCCCGGCCAGTTTACTTACCGCACCGATCTGGAGCCCAGCATATTCGCCGGCAGCCTCGGCGAGAGCATTCTTGCTACCTTTAAGGAGATCGGCAAGAGATTTCAGTACGGCGGAGAGCCCGCGAAGGATCAGAGAGTATATTACTTCAATCTCAAGGAGCTTATAGACAATAAGTTCGGCACGCCCAATCCCGTGCCCTTCCGCGTGGTCGACAAAAACATAGGTCTTGACATGGATATCGCTCTGCGCTGCAACGGCGTATATTCCTACAAGATAGTCAACCCCCTGCTGTTCTATACGAACGTATGCGGAAACGTAGAGCGCGATTATACCCGCGTTGAGATCGATTCTCAGCTCAAGAGCGAGTTCTTGACCGCCCTGCAGCCCGCGTTTGCCAAGATTTCCGACATGGGCATACGCTACAGCTCCATTCCCGCGCACACCATGGAGCTGGCCGACGCGCTCAACGAAGTGCTCACCAAGAAATGGACCGAGCTTCGCGGCCTCGCGGTCGTGTCCGTGGGCGTGAACTCCATCAACGCCTCCAAGGAGGATGAGGACACCATCAAGGCGCTGCAGAAGAGCGCCGTGATGCGCGATCCCACCATGGCGGCGGCAAACCTCGTAAGCGCTCAGGCCGACGCGATGAAGATGGCGGCCTCCAACGAAGGCGGAGCCATGAACGGCTTTATCGGCCTGAATATGGCCGGACAGGCCGGAGGCATGAACGCGAGCGATCTTTTCGCCATGGGCGCCAAGCAGCAGGCGGCGGCTCCCGCGGCCCAGGCCGCGCCGGCCGACAGCTGGACCTGCCCCAAGTGCGGCACTAAGGCGAGCGGGAAATTCTGCCCCGAGTGCGGCGAAAAGAAGCCCGCGGAAGAGGGCTGGACCTGCTCCTGCGGCGCAGTGAACAAGGGCAAGTTCTGCTCGGAATGCGGCGCGAAGCGTCCCGCCGGAGCGCCGATATATCAGTGCGACAAGTGCGGCTGGCAGCCCGAGGATCCCCACAATCCCCCGAAGTTCTGCCCCGAGTGCGGCGACGTGTTCGACGACAACGATATAAAATAAAGCATAACGAAAACGGCTTCCCGCCGAAGCCCTTGCCGTTGAGGCAAGAAGGGGTAAAATAACCGATTTGCGATAAAGGGCAGGTCAAACCGACCTGCCCTCTTTTTTCCATGATTTGAAATGACCGGGGAAAGTATTTATTGCATAAAAGTCCGGGAACCGCGCGAACATGCACATCGGCTGTTACCCGGGACGGAGACCCGACGGAAGAACGGTATCAGGTAGAGCTGTCTTCATCCGTCCATTGGGAGTACATTTCCCGCATCCAGGAATATACGTCCATGGAATATACCTCGTTGAGAAGCTTCGGCGCGGTGACCTCGCTCACGGGGCCTTCGGCGACGGTGCGCCCTTTGCTGAGAAGCAGCGCGTGGGTGCCGTAGGCGCGGGCAAGGCTGAGGTCGTGCACCACCGAGACGACGGCGCGGCCGTTTTCCGTGAGCCATTCGCGGATAAGATTGAATACCTGTTTCTGATAAACAAGATCGAGGTGGTTTGTCGGCTCGTCAAGCATAAGCAGACGGGGATCCTGGGCAAAAAGCTGGGCAAGGAAGGTGCGCTGCAGCTCGCCGCCGGAGAGAGTAAGCGAGGACTGATTCCGAAGCCCTTCAAGCCCGGTAAGCGCGATGGCCCTGTCAATAGCTTCCTCGCGGCCGTCCTTATCGCCGGAAAGCACGGAAGCGGAATGGGCGTAACGGCCCAGACGGACTATCTCTTCGACGGTGAAGGCATAACCCATGCTGTTGTTCTGACTGAGCAGACCTATGTTCAGGGCAAGCTCGCGGGGCTTCCAGCGGCGTATGTCGCGCCCCTGATACACTATGGTGCCGGTATAGGGCACGCCGCGGGAAATGGAGTTGAGTATGGTCGTTTTGCCGGCGCCGTTGGGACCGATTATCATCAGCCACTGTCCGGGCTCTACCGAAAAGCTCACGTCGCGCAGGATATGCAGATCGCCGTAGCTGACCGAGAGGTCCTTGACTTCAAGCATGCTCATTTGCCCTTCCTCCTCCCGGTAATGAATATGTAGATGAACACCACCGAGCCTATCATGGAGGTGACTACGCCTATCGGAAGCTCAAGGGGATTGAGAAGGATGCGTGCCGCAAGGTCCGACAGCATCAGGAAAATCGCCCCGGCGAAAACGGATACGGGCAGCAGCTTTTTATGATTTGGGCCCACGATTATGCGCGTCATATGCGGGGTGACAAGGCCGACGAAGGCTATTGTGCCGCCTATGGAAACGCAGACGCCGATGAGGGCGGAAACGCAGATGAGTATGGTCAGCCTTACGCGGCGAACGTTCACGCCGATGTTGCGCGCGTTGTCTTCGCCTACGGCGAAGGCGTTCAGCTCGCGCGCGTGAAGCAGTATCACTCCGCCGAAAATGACAAGGGCTCCGCAAAGTATGAGAACATGGGTGTAGTTGTTTCCCTGCAGGGAGCCCATGGTCCAGAAGGTAATATGCTTGATCTTGTCGGAGGCAAAGGTGATGACCAGGCTGGTTATGCTCGATACGAACATCGAAAATATGACGCCTATGAGTATTATCGTGTTGGTGGACAGGGAGGAGTCCAGCTTATAGGCAAGCGAGAGTATGATCAGCAGGCCGAGAAAGGCGAAAAGTATGGCCATTATCATCGTGCCCGCGAAGGGCAGGAAGGGCACCGTTATCCCGAAGGCTATGGCTATGACCGCTCCGAGAGAAGCGGCAGAGGACACGCCGAGGGTGGAGCCGTCGGCCAGCGGGTTTTTAAGCAGCCCCTGCATGCCCGCGCCGCACAGCGACAGCGAGGCGCCGACCAGCGCGGCGCTCAGCACCCGGGGGATGCGCACCGATACGATTATCGAGGCGAATTTTATCCCGCTGATGTCCGAGCCGCGGATGGCGTCGAGGATAAGGCGCACGGTATCTCCCAAGGGCACCTTTACGCTGCCGACGCATACGCAGAGGAAAAAAACCGCGGGCGTCACCGCCAGAAAGGCCAGGTATTCAAGAACATACAGGCCCTCTTTTCGCTTATGAGGAATTTGAGCCATGCTTTTATTCTCCTGAGGGTATAAACTGATATAAAATCGGGGACGTGACGGGGCGCCGCGGGAAAAACCGTGACAGCGCACACCGATCACGTCCCCGATCTCGGTTTCGGTCAAACGGATATCAGGCGATCTTTATTTCGCCTCGTTTATGAAATCATAGAGCATTTGGGCGCCCTCGGCAAGACGGGGAGAGGGACGGGACAGCTCGTCGTTCTGCAGGTTGAGGATGGCGCCGTTTTTGACGGCGGTGACGTTCTCCCAGCCGGGACGGGACATGATCTCCTCGATGGGAGTGGGGCCCTCGCCGAAGTACATCGAGATAGTCACGATATAGTCGGGGTTGCGGTCAATGACCTGTTCCTCGGAAACCTCGCCCCATCCGGTCACATCCGCGAAGATGTTGACCAGGCCGAGCATATCGGCGATCTCGTTCATAAACGTATCGGTACCGGCGGTCCACAGACCGTACTGAAGCGGCGAGACCTCAAAGTAAACGGTCTTGCCTTCGCCGTCGGCCTTGTTTTTGAGGTCGTCAAACTTTGCCTTCATATCGGCTATGAGCGCGTCGGCCTCGGCCTGTTTGCCGAGCAGCTGACCTATCATGCCTATGGAGGAATAAACGCCCTCGATGTTCTGAGCGTCGTTCATCACGACGTGGACGCCGGCGTCTTCAAGCTGTTTGGACTGCTCCTCGGACTGCGCCATGGTGGACATGAACAGCACCTGAGGCTCAAGATCGATTATCTGCTCGATGTTGGTATCGTAGCCGGATTCCACGGAGGGCAGCTCCAGGACCTCGGGAGGATAGTCGCAGTAGGCGCCGCGGCCCACCAGAAGATCGCCGGCGCCGAGAGCGTAAATGATCTCGCAGTCGGCAGCGGTAAGGGCAACGATGCGGCTTGCGGGCTCATCAAGAGTGACCTCGCGGCCGAGCATGTCGATCACGGATACGGAGGTATCGGCGGGCTCGCCCTCATCGGGGGTCTGCTCTTCGGCGGGAGGCGTCTGCTCGGCGAGGTCGGACGAAGAAACGGGAGCATTGTCCTTTTTCGCGCAGCCGCAGAAAACGAAGGTGAGCATGGCAAGAGCCATAATAAGTGCAATGATCTTTTTAGCGTTCATTATTTTGTCAGTCTCCTTTCAGAAAACCCGGATCGTCCGAAAAAAACGGACATCCGTGCCGCATGAAATAGTATTACATTATCGCGATAAAGTCAAGAGAAAGAAAAGCCTCGATAGGGCTTTCTTTATTGACAAGCCGAAGCTCTCCGGCGCCGTTAAGCGCCGGAGAGCTTCGGGTCGGTGACTTTATTTTGCGCTGCTGATAAGGACGGTCCTCGTATCGGCGTCGTAATCGACCCCGAAGCCGAGAGCGGCGCCCAGCTCACGCAGCTGGAAGTAATTATTGCCGCCCAGGTTATAGGCTTTGATGGTGGAAAGCTCGCCGTCCACGTACAGGGGCTGATTGCTCCTTACGGCGGTGTCGCTGAGATCTTCGCCGATCACCAGCTCGCTGCCGTTGGGCTCGTAAGCCTCGCCGGTGGTGCAGGTGATGGTCCTGGTGGCGTTGTCATAGCCCACGGCGAAGGCGGAATCGGTGCCGTTGAGCTTCATGGCTATGTCGCGGAGCTTGAAGTAGTTGTTGCCGTTGATGTTGTATACGTCGAATTCCACGGCCTCGCCGTCGACGGTGACCGTCTGATTGGAGCGCATGACGGCGTCTTTTTCGGCCTGCGTGACATGCACGGTGCCTATCGCCGCGTTGAAGGTGCCGGCTGCGTCGCGGGCTACGACGATGTAATCGCCCGGCTCGTCGAAGCTTATCTCAAAGAAGCCGTAGTCGTTGCCCTTTACGCCGGTATCCTTAAGATCGCCTGCATCGGTGCCCGCCCATATTTCGGCGGCATATCCCTTGGTTAGATAAGCGAATTCCTCAAAGTCGAGATAGGTCTGGCTTGCCTGCATGGTTACGGTTTCGCCGGTATAGGCGGAGGTGGAATGAGGCGTAAGGAAGCCGGCGCCGTAGGAGGTGGTATACACGGCTATGTCGATTATATCGCCGGAGTAAAGCTGAGTTTCGGGAACGGTTATTGCCCCTTCAAGATATCCGTAAGCTCCGTAGGGATAGCTTACGCCCCACAGCTTGGACATGCAGTTGATGCCGTTGAGCGCCTCTATCTTTACGCCCTCCGCGCCGTCCTTATAGGCCATTTCATGCAGGGCGGTAACGGCGCTGCCGAGGGTGACGCCGTATTCCCAGGGCACCTTATACATGACGACGGGGTTTCCGTCTTTGTCGGTAACGGGAGCATTATTGCGCACCACGTTGAAATACACATAGCCGTCGTCAAGCTCGGTCTGCTCGTTTACCTTCATGTTGCTGTCGCCCACCAGCGGGGGATACAGCTCGTTCCAGAAGGCGTCCACGTCCTCGGGGTACGGATACTGATCCGATACCTGCTCGATGCCGAGCAGCTCGCGCAGCGCCTGAGCCATGGCGACATTGTTTATATAGTCTCCGGTGATGCCGAAGGCCTCTCCGTAAAAATCGGCGAGGACGTTGTCTCTGCCGTAGACGTAGTCAAGGAATATCTCGGCTCCGCAGCCCTTGGCGAAGAAGGGGACCACCTGGTTGGTGTGAGAGCCGGAGTTGTAGACCATGCCGGGCATATTGCCCTTGCCGTTGTTTACGACGAGGGTATATTCCGAGCGCTTGCCGGTAACGTAGCCGGTCTCATGGTCGTCGCTGATGATCATAAGAGTTTCGTCCCAGCTTGAGTATTCCTCTACCCAGGCGCAGGCGGCCTCGATGGCGGCGGCGAAATCAATGAATTCCTCGATGAAGCGTCCGCCGCAGTTATTGTGGTTCATGGTGTCGGTGGCGCCGCCCTCTACCATGAGGTAGAAGCCGTTCTCGTTTTTATCCAGCACGTTGAGCGCAGCCGTGGTCGTTTGGGCAAGAGTGGCTATACCGTCTATAAAGGGGGTCTGGAAGGGCAGATCGTCCTGCCAATCGGTGTAGGTCTCGCTGCCGTTGCTGTCGGGGCGGTTAGCCTGCGCCGTGCTCTTTATGGGAAGAACGCCCAGCAGCCTGTCGGGGGCGTTGTCATGAGTTATGGAAGTAAAATCTTCTTCCTTGACGGCAAGGGTCCAATCGTCGGCTTTGCCGTCGCCGTCGGCATCGCCGCCGGTGAGCTCGCCCGCGGCGATCTTTTCCCAGGTATCCTTGCCGTAATATTCATAGTTGGGGGTATCGAGCGGTTTGCCGGCGCGGTCATAATCGGGATGACCGGCGCCTATGGCTACATCGAGGGCGCTGTCATAGAACTGGTGATCGAATATCTCGCTGTAGCTGTTGCGGTTGGCGCAGTGGACGGAAAAGCCGGCGGGGGTCGCGTGGCTGATGGACACGGTGGTGACCACGCCGCTGGAGCGGCCGAGCTTTTCAAATTCCTCGGCCATGTTCGTGACGGGCTTGCCGGACTGATCCACGCCGATGGCGGCGTCATAGGTCTTTACGCCGCTTGCCATCGCGGTGGCGGAGGAGGCGGAGTCGGTGCAGTTGCGTCTGAAGCATTTGAAATCGTCCCACATCCTGTCGCCCACATAATAGCTGATCCCGTCGTCGTCCGTGGTCTGACTGCCGAGAGAGTAGGTGGTCATGGCAAGATGTATCCAGTCGTCCTGCTCATAGATCTGATGTCCCGGCTCGCCGTAGGTGTAATAGTCGGCGGCAAGGTAGGCGTTGAAGCCCGTTCCGTCGGCTATGAATATGATGACGTTTTTCGGGGCTTTGGGCTGTTCATCCGCGAAAACGGCGGGGGCAAGGCAGAGCAGCATTGCCGCGCAGACGAACAAAGCCGTGAGTTTTGAGAGACGTTTTCTCATTTCGCTTTCTCCTTTTTTGTTATTTTCATTGATATTTTCGGCAATGGGGTTATACTGTAGAAAAACGGGGAGAGAAAAAACAGATGAAATATTTATACGAGACCCATATGCATACCGCTCAGGTCAGCCGCTGCGCGTCGGCGCCGGCCGAAGAGCAGGTCCGTTTTTATAAGGAGCGGGGTTTTGACGGGATAGTCGTAACGGATCATTTTCTCGGCGGGAATACGACGGTACCCGTAGATCTGCCCTGGGATGAAAGGATAGACCTTTTCTGCCGCGGCTATGAGCTGGCGGCAGAGGAAGGGAAAAAACTCGGCCTCAAGGTTTTCTTCGGCTGGGAGTTTGCGCATCTGGGCTGTGATTTTCTGACCTACGGGCTCGATAAAGCCTGGCTCAAGGCGCATCCGGATATAGACAGACTGGAAATAAACCGCTATCTCGATCTCGTGCGCTCCGAGGGAGCGTATGTGGTGCACGCGCATCCGTTCAGAGAGGATTTTTATATCCCTTATATCCAACTGCTTCCGCGAAAGGTGGATGCGGTGGAGGTACTGAACGCCTGCCGCAAGGACTTTGAAAACGAGCGCGCCGCGGAATACGCGAAAAATTACGGGCTGAAAATATCGGCGGGCTCGGATAACCACTCGGCTTACCGTCAGCGCAGACTGTGCGCTTTGGGCTCGGATAAGGAATTCGGCGGGATCGGCGATATCATCGGCGCTATCCGCAGCGGAGAATGCTCGCTCGAGGACATAAGGCCGTAAACCCGATGGCCCCGCTTCAAAGGGCGCTCTTTCGGCGCTTTCCGTCCCTCCGCTCCCGACGGGCCCTATACCGCCCGTCAAAACCGTGTCCTCACAGGTCTTACTTTGATCGCCGATAAAGCGCGAAAAGCTTTATCGGCGATTTTTTCAGTGGTAAACGATGCCGGTGGAGGGGTCCTTGAACTGTGATACGCGCTGCCGGTAAAGCTCCATGGCGGCGTCCTCGAAAGCAAGGGTGCAGTCGGCGGCGCCCATCTCGGCGAGCAGCCATTTGGTGAAGGGCGGATTGAGTATGAGCAGGGGACCGGTGACATAGGTAGCCATAAAACGGTTTTTGCGTATGCCCTCGCCCTTTTCGTTTTCGTTCAGACCGTCGCCTCGAAGCGTGCGGAACAGGGGCTCCACGCTGCCGAAGCTGTGTCCGAACAGGCTTTTGAAGCCTACGATGTCCATATCGCCGAAGGAGCCGACATAAAGAGCGTTGTAGCGGTCCATCATTTTATATTTCGCGTGTGTGGGGAATAATCCGAGGCACTGCTGCGTCCAGCCGCTGTCGGCGCTTATATCCTCGCCGAATATATCAAGGGCATTGCCGGTTATGAGAAACAGCCTGCCGGAGTCGATGAGCTCTGCCAGCCTTTCCCGGTACGGCGTAAGCGCCTCGACGGCAAGGGTGATGCCCTCCTCGGTAACGGAGCCCATGTATATGAGAGAGGGCTCTTCGTCGGCAAAAAGAGGACGGTCGCGCAGGGAAGTGCCGATCAGCTCGATATCGGGACACGAGCGGCGGAGATATTCCGGGTTCATCAGATCGCCGTAAAGGTTGGCGACCTCGGGGAAAAGGATCTCAACTTTCATTTCTCGGCGGCCTCCCTTGCAAGCTCTTCAATGCGGGAACGTACCTTTTGGGCGAAAACGAGCGAGTCGGTGCCGTAGAAAAGATAGACCTGGTCCCCTTTGACGAAGGGCAGGCGGGAAACGGCCTCCATTTCGTCCTCGACGCAAATGATCTTTTCCTCTTCGACGCCGGCGAGCAGCAGTCTCAGCCTGTAATCCAGAGCCCTTGCGCCGGTGGCGACGATGCAGCGTATGTCGGGCCGGGCGAGAAACTCAAAATCACAGTCATACAGCCATGATACGTTCTCGGACCAGTGCTTCACGTCGCCGAGGCAGTTCATCATGAGCACGATCTCTTTTTCGCCCTCGCGCCCCGCCACATAGTCGAAAGCGCGGGAACAGGCAAGGGCGTTTTTCTCTTTTGCCATCTGCATGACGAGGGTGATATCGCCCGCTTTTATGCTTTCGTGTCTTGTGGCGACTATGCTGCAGCGCGACGCCAGCTCCGATATTTGCCCGTGGTCAAATCCCAGCGAGCGCATCACGGCGACGGCGCAGAGCAGATTGTAGCAGTTGAATACGCTGTCGTTGAGCAGAGTATATACCGCGCTGCCTCCCTTGTCGGATATGCGCATTGTCATCTTGTCGAAATCGACCTCGCTGCCGGCATAATCGCAGTCCGGGGATGAAAAGCCGCAGGATGTGCATACCGCCCTGCCGATATGATGATAGCGGCGGTAATCATAGCGCAGAGTGCCGTGACATACCGGGCAGATGCGCATATCGTTTATGAGATTGACGCATTCGATGACGTCGCCCGGCATGGGACCTATGCCGAAATACTCCCTTTCGCACTGCGGAGCGACACGGCAGGAGATAAGGTCGTCCGCGTTTACGATCAGTTTGACGGATGCGGGGATATAGCGGCTGAGCAGGTCGGCGATATATGCCGGATGCGCGTTGCGCATGATCGAATCGCGGAAAAGATTGGTTATCACAAGCAGCTGGGGCGTCATGCGCGGAAAGACCCTCGGCGCCGAACGTTCGTCTATTTCGATAACGCCCACGGTCGCACTCTGACGGCCCGGGAGCGGGCAGCCCGACAGCAGCGCCGTGACGATGCCCGAGGCTAAATTGGAGCCGTAGCGGTTTGAAACGACTTTTTCGCCGGTCTGCTCGAGCAGATCGCACAGCAGGTTGGTAAGAGTGGTTTTGCCGTTGGTGCCGGTCACTGCGATGATGCGGGCGGGCTTGGGTATCCTGCCGAGAAAATCCGGGCAGATACGCAGCGCCAGCTGTCCCGGCAGATTTGTGCCGGGATGACCGGTGAGCCTGAGCGCGATCACGGAGAGCTTGGCGGTTATAAAGGCGATGAGGTAACGCAGCTTGTTCATTTCAAAGGCGGTCCTTTTCGTAGGTTTAAAGTACGTCCTTCAAACCGGCGGCGTACTTTCTGAACACGGGAAGCATGCCGATGCGGTCGGGAGTGTGCGGAGGCAGCTGCCAGAAATCGTGGGCGCAGTAGGTGTTGCCCTCAATGAATTCGGGGCCCTCTTTGCTCATGGCCACATCCCAGCCGACATAGCGTACCTGCGGTACGATCCGGGCGGCCTCAAGACACATTTCCACCGCCTGACCGACGAAGGGCAGACGGTAACCGGGAATGGTTATATGAGAGTCGGGGTGCTCGGTATAGATGATGCCGAGCGGAGTTTCGCCCGAATGAGCGGGATATTTTATCACTCCGGTCTCGATATCGACGGGAGCGAACATACAGTTGCAGTCAACGAAGGAATCGCCCATGCCTATCTTCTGCACGGCGTAAAGGCAGTGAGGCTCGCCGGAGTCGTCAAGCAGGGTGATTATGCGCATGCAGTTGACCGAGCCGGGATGAAGGGCCTCAAGAGCCGGGTGCTGATCCACCACGTCTTCGATAAGACCGTAGCCGCAGCTCTTTATATGATCGTACAGAGCGTCGAAATCCGGATAATCCGCCGTGCGGATGCGCTCCACGCCGTGACTGCATTCGCCGTCGCGTATCTTGGCGAAGATCTCCTCCTTGCCGGCGCAGAAGGCGCGGAGGCTTTCCTTATCCGCCTTGTCCGCCGATATCCAGCCGCGGCGTATGAATTTGGCGAAGATCTCGTTAAATTCGTCTTTGTTGTCAAAGCAGTGCATGTATCCCGTGTCGTTGAGAAACAGATTGAGCTTGCGGCTTACCATGCGGGTAACGTAAGTGGCGCGCTTCTCGGCGGGAAGGTCATAAAAGCCGAAGATGAGATAATCGTAATACCCGGCGCCGTACTTTTTCGTGCAGCGGAGTATATCGAGAAAAACGGAAAGGCGGTTTTTGCCTGTCTTTCGCACACCTTGTCAACGACGGAAGCGAGCTTCTTGAAGCTGGCGCCGCCGAGTATGCGGCGAATGTAGCTTATGTCCATATTATCCTCCCAAACCGCAGACCGCGGTCATTTTGCTGTATAGATCTTCGGCACCCTCGCGGATATGCCGCAGACAACCTCGTCCACGTTCGCGTCCATATCGTCGGCCATGCCGAGTATCGTTACGGCGCCGCCTATCAGATCGGCTCTGTCGCCGGGGCGGACGCCGGGAATGTCGGTGACGTCGGCCATGAACATATCCATGCATATCTTGCCTATTACCGGGGCGGGACGGCCGTGAATGCTCACATGCCCGCGGTTTGACAGGCGGCGGCTGTATCCGTCGGCAAAGCCGACGGGCAGCGTGGCAATGACCGTGCTGCGCTTTGTGACGAAGCTGCCGCCGTAGCCCACCGGAGTGCCGGCGGGTACGGTTTTGACCATGGCGACATAAGTATGCCAGCTCATGACCTCCTCAAGACCGGACGAGGACCAAGCTTCCCCCTCGCCGGGACACAGGCCGAAAAGCGCATCGCCCACGCGCACGGCGTCAAGCCGGGCCTCGGGCGGACCGAAAAGAAAAGCGGGGCTGTTGGCGGCGTGTATGAACGGTATCTCAACGCCGCCGCGCCTCAGCGCGGAGACGGCGTCCGTAAAGAGGTCAAGCTGCCGCTTTGTTTCGCCGCACAGGGGCTCGTCGGCGCGTGAAAAATGCGTGAAAGCGCCGGTTATACGCAGGTTTTTCATGGCGGCTATACGCGAGATGTGCTCAATACAGAGCTCATCCGCGGGAAAGCCGATGCGGTTCATACCGGTATCAAGCTTGATGTGCACGGGCTGGATCGTGTTCGAGGCGGCCGCAAGCCGGTCAAGCCGCTCGGCGGTATCCGCAGAAAAAACGGTGGGCGTCAGGCGGTATTTCAGCAGCATGGGCAGCCCGGAGGGCAGAGTATCTCCCAAAACGAGTATAGGCTCGTCCGTGCAGCCGGCGCGGCGCAGAGCACGGCCCTCCTCCCATACGGAAACTGCGTAGCTTTTCACGCCGCAGGCCTTGAAAACAGGCGCGACCCCCGCTATGCCGTGGCCGTAGGCGTCGCCCTTGACGACGGCTATCAGCTCAACGCCGGGAGCGAGAGAGGCGAGGCTCGTTCGTATATTGCGCTCAAGGCGGTCAAGGTGGACAACGGCGGCGGTACGCCGGGTCATTTCCATGGAGCATGCCTCCCGTAAAGCCTTTGAAAAATAATACCACACACATCGCCCCATTGCAACCGTGACGGGGCTGCTTCGGAGAGATTGCATCGGGAGAAAAAAGGGAGTATAATCAGCAGGAAGAAGGAGCCGTGAGCAATGGAGATCATACGGAGAGAATGTGTGGGGTCCACCAACGACGAGCTGAAAAAAATGGCTCTCCAAGGCGCCCGGAGCGGCACCGTGCTGACGGCCGTGCGGCAGACCGGAGGCAGAGGCAGGCTCGGAAGGAGCTTCGAGTCTCCCCCGGGAGGGGCCTATGTGAGCGTACTGCTCACCCCCTCGGGCGTCGAAGGACTGACCTGCGCCGCCGCGGTCGCCGTGAGGCGCGCCGCCGAGGGTTTCGGCGCGGACGCGGAAATAAAATGGCCCAACGATCTTGTGTCGGGCGGA
>JAGDDB010000257.1 GCA_017958265.1 Oscillospiraceae bacterium
AAGACTCGCTCTCGCAGGCGCGGCCGGGCCGGCTTGAATATGTCCGGTAAAGACATATGCCTGTTCAAAGCGGCTTTAAGAGTATACCATCACGATAAGAGCCTGTCAATATCGTTTTTTCGTTTTTTTACGCGCCGAAATGACGGAGCAGTATTCTCGCGCCCAGAGCTATCAGCGCCCCGCCTCCGGCAAGCTCGGCCGCCGAGCGATTTATGCGCGCAAATCGTCCTCCCATCCAGATCCCCGCCGCCGAAAGGACAAAGCTCACCGCGCCCGTTACCGCGGCGGCCGTCAGTATGGGAGCGTGCAGCATGCCCAGACTTATCCCCGCCGCAAAGGCGTCGATGCTCGTAGCCACGGCAAGAGCCGCCATCACAGCCGCTTCCATCGACCCGCTTTCCTCTCCGCCGTCCTTTTTCAGGGCGGAGCGCACCATATTTGCCCCCGTTCCGGCCAGCAGTACGAAAGCTATCCAATGATCCGCCGGCTCCATAAATCTGCCGAAACGCGAAGACAGCGCGAAGCCCGCGGCCGGCATGATCGCCTGGAACGCTCCGAACCATGCTCCCGCCGTCACCATTTGCTTTATGCCCGTCTTCCCGGCGGCAAGCCCCTTGCACACGGAAACGGCAAAGGCGTCCATGGCCAGGCCCAGGGCAAGTACGGCCAGCTCCGCCGCTCCCATGGCTCATCTTCCTTTCCTTTATGTCGGTCACATATTATGATTATATTGCCTTGGCACCGCCTCAATGCATCCGAAAGCTCCGATTGCATAAAGGATATTGTTATAGTATAGTATAAAAGCACAGGGTCTTTATCTTTCCGAGAGGTGAAATTATGCCGCAATGGCTTGACAACGCTATCTTTTAAGATATTTATCCTCAAAGCTTTATGTATTCCGAGAGCGACGGCATAGGCGATTTCAAGGGAATAATCGGCTAGCTGGACTATGTCGCCTCCCTCGGCTGCAACGCGATCTGGCTCAACCCCTGCTTTGCCTCGCCCTTTACCGACGCGGGCTATGACATATCCGATTATTATACCGCCGCTCCGCGCTACGGCACCAACGACGAGCTGAAACTGCTGATGGATACCGCGCACGCTCTCGGGATGCACGTGCTGCTGGACCTGGTTGCCGGGCACACCTCCATAGAGCACGAGTGGTTCCGCCGGTCCATGCAGCCGGAGCGCAGCGAGTATTCCGGGCGTTATATATGGACCGACAGCGTTTGGAAGAGCATAGAAGGCGTAAAAAATCTGACCGGCTGCATTCGCGGCATTTCAGACCGCGACGGCAGCTGCGCGACGAATTTTTATTTCACTCAGCCCGCTCTCAATTACGGCTTTGCCGATCCTTCCGAAAGCTGGCAGTGCGGTACGGACGATCCCGACGCCGTGGCTTCCCGCGAGGCTATGCAGGACGTAATGGATTTCTGGCTGAACATGGGCTGCGACGGCTTCCGCGTGGATATGGCCGGAGCCATGATAAAAAACGATCATGACGGCTCCGCGACCGTGGCCTTTTGGCGCAAGGTACGCTCTTTCCTGGACAGGACCCATCCCGACGCCGTGCTCATATCCGAATGGGGCGAGCCCGGCAAGGCGCTTACCGCCGGCTTTGACATGGACTTTCTTCTGCATTTCGGCACGTCGTATTACAACGATTTGTTCAGATGCCCCGAGCCTTTCTTTTCCCGCCGCGGGCTCGGCAGAGCCGACCGCTTTGCCGAGGCGTATCGGCAAAGCGTGAAAGCCTCGAAGGGCAAGGGGCTGATATGCATCCCCAGCGGCAATCACGATATGATCAGACTCGCTCATTATCTCGACCCCGATGAGATGAAGCTTGCCTTTGCATTCATTCTCTCCATGCCGGGAGCGCCGTTCATCTATTACGGAGACGAAATAGGCATGCGTTACCTTTCGGGCCTGCGCTCCAAGGAGGGCGGTTTTGAGCGCACCGGCTCCCGCTCACCCATGCAGTGGGACGGAGGAGCGAACGCCGGCTTTTCCTGCGCTTCCCCGGACTTGCTTTACATTCCCCAGGATCCCTCTCCCGACAGGCCTACCGTCGAAAGTCAAAAGGACGATCCCTCTTCCCTTCTCAGCGAGGTCAGACGTCTGACCGCTCTTCGCCTGAGTCTGCCTCAGCTTCAGTCAAACGGGCCTGTGGAGTTCATCTGCGACGGATATCCTTTGGTATACCGCCGCGGAGACATTCTTGCCGTCATAAACCCCTCCGATAACGAGGCTTCCTGCGATACCGGCCTGACTGACGCGGAAATACTGTATACCTGCGGCGGCAAACCGGTGTTTTCCGGAGGCAGAGTGAGCGCGCCTCCCGTCAGCGCGGCCTTCATCAGAATAGAGAAAAGGAGACGATCATGAAAACAGACGTTTTGATAATAGGCGCAGGGCCGGCCGGCATTTTCACCGCCATCGAAATGATCAGGCGCGGCAGCCGCAAAAAAATAACCATAGTCGAAAAGGGCAAGGCCGTGGAGGATCGCAGCTGTCCAAAGAGCATTACCAAGCACTGCGTGAACTGCAGGCCTAACTGCAATATCACCACCGGCTTCTCCGGCGCAGGCGCTTTTTCGGACGGTAAGCTGTCCCTCAGCTGTGAGGTGGGCGGAGAGCTGCCTTCGCTTATAGGCAGCGAGCTTGCCCAGCAGACGATAAACTACACCGACGAGATCTATCTCAGCTTCGGCGCCGATACTCATGTTGAGGGCGCCGAGGAAACCGACGAGGTCAGGGACATACGCCGCCGCGCCATAGGCGCGGGACTGACGCTGGTGCTGTGCCCCATACGTCATCTCGGAACGGAAAAAGCCCATGAGCTCTACGCCGCCATAGAGAACTTTCTTGTCGAAAAAGGCGTGGAGCTGCTGCTGGAGACCGAGTGCACCAATCTCATAATCGAAAATGAATGCTGCCGCGGAGCGGAGATATCCGTCAGCGGCAGAAGCGACTCCATCTACGCCGACGAGGTCGTGGTCGCTACGGGCCGCAGAGGCGCGGCATGGCTGGAGGATATCTGCGTAGAGCACGGCATTGCCCACCAGCCCGGCACGGTCGATATAGGCGTGAGGGTGGAGGTGCGCAGCGAGGTCCTCGAAACGGTCAACCGCGTGCTGTATGAATCCAAGCTCATAGGCTATCCCAAGCCTTTCAAGAACAAGGTACGTACCTTCTGCCAAAATCCCGGAGGCTTTGTATCCCAGGAAAATTACGACAACGGGCTTGCCGTAGTGAACGGCCATTCCTATAAGGACATAAAATCCGAAAATACCAACGTCGCCATACTGTGCTCACATAATTTCAGCGTGCCCTTCAACCAGCCCATCGAGTACGCCCAAAAGGTAGGCGAGCTTACCAACATGCTTGCCGACGGCCGAATACTCGTCCAGCGCTACGGAGACATCCTCGACGGAAAACGCACCTGGGAAAAGGAGCTGGCCTACTCCAACGTCCGTCCCACGCTGCCCGACGCGGTCGCGGGCGACATCACCTCCGCCATGCCCTACCGCTCCATGATCAATATAATAAACTTCATTCAGGCCATGGACGAGGTCGTGCCGGGCTTTGCCGCGCATGAGACCCTGCTTTATTCCCCGGAGCTGAAGTTCTACTCAAACCGCGTCAAAATGGATACGGATTTCAATACCAACGTCAAGGGGCTCCACTGCCTGGGCGACTCCAGCGGATGGACCCGCGGACTGATGATGGCGTCGGCCATGGGCGTACTTATGGGGAGGAAACTTGTATGACCGTAACATGCACCGTAAACACCCGCTATCCGGAATGCGACAGGATGGGCGTGGTGCACCACGCCGTGTATCCCATCTGGTATGAGCAGGCGCGCCTTGAATGGCTGGAGCGCGCCGGGCTGCGTTTTGAAGAGCTCAGCGCCCTGGGCGTGAACCCCGCGATGGTGGACCTGCACATAAAATACAAGGGCGCTGCGACTTATCCGCAGACGCTGTATATCACGGTGCGCCCGGAGAGCTTCGCTCCCAAAAAGCTGGGCTTGAGCTATACCCTTACCGACGCCTCCGGCACCCTGCTGGGCGAGGCTGAAACCTTTCACATATGGACGGGCCCCGACAACCGCTCCTTTGATATGGAGCAGGGGCTGCCGGACATGTACGCCAAGATCAAAGCCGCCTTCGAATGATCTCATAAAGTGAAAAAACGACTTCGGGCCGCTGCAGAGCTAAAGTTCTGCAGCGGCCCGAAAACATCAATGAATGCGTCAGCCGAACGCTGCGGCCGTCTCGAGCTCTTCGTCCCCGCGCCTTCTCAGACGCCTCATAATGATCTCATAGCATACGGTCAGCAGCGCGAACGTGATCAGCCATGATATGGGATAGGTCATGAAAAGGAACTGCATATTGTGGAATGCGGGCAGACGGAATATCGTGCTGACCCATACTATCCTCGTTACGCATATGCCGAATACGGATATGAGCATCGGCCCGGTAGAGCGCCCCATGCCGCGAATGATCCCGGTCATAACATCGTGCAGGCCGTTGAGGCAATAAGGCAGGCAGATATAGGCCATGCGTATCACGCCGTATTCTATTGCCTCGGGCGAGTCGGCGAGATAGATGGACAGCAGCGGCCTTGCAAAGAAGAATATCGTCCAGCCCATAACGATGCCTATGACCGTCACGCAGCCGAGGCAGATAAGACGTATGCGGCCTATTCGTTTATAAAGGCGCGCCCCGTCATTCTGTCCCACGAAATTCATCCCGGCATGGTGGAAAGCGTTCATGGATATGTATACAAAGCTTTCCACGTTCCCCGCGGCGGAGCTTCCGGAAAGCACCACCGAGCCGAAGGAATTGACGGAAGACTGTATTATCACGTTGGATATGCCGAACAGGCTCCCCTGTATCCCCGCCGGCAGACCTACGGCTATTATGCGTAAAAGCGGCTTTTTTCGTATCAACATTTTTCCCGGTATCAGCCTGCAGCAGTCGTCTCTCCTCACCAGCGCCGCAAGCACCAGCACTGCCGAAAGGGTCTGGGATATGGCCGTCGCCAGCGCCACGCCCGCGACGTCCATTTTGAAAGCCGTAACGAACAGCAGATTCAGCAGCACGTTCAATACGCCGGCAACAGTCAGGAAAATGAGGGGCCTGCGCGTGTCCCCCACCGCTCTGAGTATCGCCGCGCCGTAGTTGTACAGCATGCTCTGAGTCATGCCGCAGAAGTATATGCGCATATAAAGCGAGGAAAGGTCTATGACGTCTTCGGGCGTGCCCATCCATTTCAGGAACTGTCTTGAAAAACAGATCCCTATCGCGGAGAGCAGCAGCCCGCTTATCAAAGCCGTGGGGATCGCCGTATGCACCGTTTCGTGGGCCGCCTTATCGTCGTTGGCGCCCACGTTTACCGCCACGTTCACGCCCGCTCCCACCGACAGGCCCATGAAAAGGTTCACCATCAGCCCGATGAGCGCTCCGGTCGCGCCGACCGCCGCCACGGATCTGCTCCCGCAGAACTGTCCCACGACCACAAGATCGGCCGCGTTGAACAGCAGCTGCAGTATGCCCGTAAGCATTACCGGCAGCGCGTACCGTATTATCTTCCCGAGCATCGGGCCGTGGCACATGTCCATCTTGTAGCTCGGGCTGTGCACATGCTTAAGACTATGCATATTCTCCGTCCCGCCTCCGCCCTTTCCCGGGCTTTGAGGCCACCAATTATCTTAACGACTATAATACTTTTTTTCCTGTCAGGCAAGCATAAAATATCGCGGCGCCGGTCTTGCCGACCGGCGCCGCGAAACGGTGTGCGTTCATCCCTTCGAGGAAATATCCGAATATATCTTTTCCATCCGCCGGTCGATCTCCGCGCTTATCTCCGCGCAGGCAAGCAGCTCCGCTGCCATGTCTGCCGACTCGGCGTTCTTTTTATAGCTCAGCTTATGCTCCAGGCTGGCCCACATGTCCATAGCGAGCGTGCGGAGCTGAACCTCCACCTTCATCAGGCGCTTGCTGTTATGCAGGAATATCGGCGTGGCTATGATCAGATGCAGGCTCCTGTATCCGTTTGGCTTGGGCTCGGCGATATAGTCCTTTTTCTGCAGGAGGATGACGTCGTCCTGCTTGAGCAGGGAGTCGGCAAGCATATAAATATCGGAACTGAAAGAGCAGATCACGCGCACTCCCGCTATGTCGTTTATGTTCCGCTCGATGCTCTCAACGGTCATGGGAAAACCGTTTCGTTTCAGTTTGTTCAATATGCTCTCCGGTTTTTTCAGACGCACCTTGATGGTCTCTATGGGGTTTCTGTCGTCTCCGAGCGACAGTTCTTCGCTCAGCACTCTGAACTTTGTCTCCACTTCCATCATCGCGCAGCGATAGCGCGTCATGAGCTCCCTGTAGGGCTCGGCGTATTCCTCCAGCCATCCCGCCGCTTCTCCGGCGGGCAGGCTCATTCCGATGACCTGCCTGATTTCTTCCGTGAGACCCGTTTCGGCTTTCTTCATTTTTCACCGTCTTTCCGCAGCTCTGTTTCCTTCTCGGGGGCTCCGGAAATATTATATACGCGATCTCCCTTTTTTTCAAGCCGCGCCGGCACGGCTTGCCGGACGCTGGCGCCCGGCGTGGTCCGTTGCGGCGTCCCCCTTCAGGATCAGTTCCGATACGGGAACGATACCGTACCCGTTCTGCAGAAGATATTCCGTTATCGGTCCGAGCGCCTCGGGCGTATGCAGCGCGGCGTTATGGAAAAGCACTATGCTCCCCGGCGACACCTTGGACGTTACCCTTGAATATATCGTATCCGCGTCGTAGTCCTTCCAATCCAGGCTGTCCACGTCCCACTGTATCACTTCCATTCCCATGGCGTTTACCGCCGCGACTACGTGATCGTCGTATTCTCCGTAGGGGCAGCGGAACAGCGAGGGCCTAACCCCCGTTATCGCCTCGATCTTATCGCTGCACGCGTTGATATTGCTCTCTATCTCCTCGGGAGAAAGCCTGTTGAAATGCGCATGATCGTCGGAATGGTTCATCACCTCGTGCCCCGCGTCAAAAAGGGCCTTGACCGATTCCGGGTACTTTTCCGCCCAGCTGCCCACAACGAAAAATGTGGCTTTAACGTTGTATGCCGCGAGTATGTCTATGAGCTTTTGCGTATCTTCATTTCCCCACGCCGCATCGAAGCTGAGCGAGCAGTATTTCCCGTCGCGCTCCACGCTGTATATCGGAATTCTGCGCGAGGCAGCCGAGGCCGCGACGAAAGCGGGACTGTTCACCGCCGCGAATATCACGGCGACCGCAAGTATCACCCCCGCGGCCGTCAGCAGCCTGCGCCGGCGGGCGGATATCCTTCGCATAAACATAAAGCCGCGCATAGTATTCCTCCTTTTAAAGCTGAAACCTATACGAACCCGGTTTTGACGGGCCGAATTGTGCCGATACTTCGTTGCAGCCCTTGAAAAAACATAAGGACTGCGCCTCGTCTCGGTGCAAATAAGCCCGTGAAAACCGGCAGGTTTTCAACTCCCTTAGCCTTAAATACTATGCGCGGCGCCGTGCGATTATCTCCGAAGCGCAGACCTCGCTTTACTTTCCTTTTTCAAGCCCGAGCAGACTCAGATGTCTGCCTATGTGCTCTCCGAGCAGTTCGTTGTAATCCTCCCTGCACTCCGTCCAAAGCGCGAACAGTTCTTCCCTCAGGCCGGAATTCAGTATCTGTCCGTAGGTTATGTGTATAAGCTGTCGGGCGGCGTCGTTTTCAAACAGCTCCGGCAGGCTTTTGTCGCTCATGCTCTCCGGGTCGGGCACCGCGTCGGGTCTTGCGGAAACATGATAGTATTTCAACGCCTCCGCAAAGGAGGCGAGCGCAAGCGCGTGGGCCCGGCGGTAAAGTCCGGGAGCTTTCATCGCGGTCAGCTTCATGGCCTCAAGCCAGCTCGTGCCTGCCGTTTTTACGTGATAATGCCCTTTTGTCTGCCCGGCTATGATGGGGTATATGCTGAGCTTATCGGAGCCGGAATGTATGCTGAGCTTGTATCCGAATTTCCTTGCAATGGCGGCATGCGCCGCAATGTCGGCTTCAAAAAGCCGGGGGTCTCCGATATAGTCGATCCCCTTTTGAAATTCTCCGCAAAAACGCGGCGCCATGGTCTCAAAGCGCACTCCCCTGAGCCTCAGCTCATTTGCGACGAAGAAATGCGCCTGCGGCGTGGTAGTGTCCGACGTTTCATCTATTGAGATCTCAAAATCCATATTGCCGTTTTTTATGTATTTTTCGTATACCGCGCAGATATGATCTATCGCCGCGGAGTAGGTACGGCATATCGCGTCAAGGCTGTCGGAGTCGTAAACGAAGCTTATGCCTTCCGTTTCGAAACTCTTAGCCGTATAGCGCTTCTTCCGCTCGTCATCCGGCGGCGCTCCGCGGCCTATCATCTCGCTGCAGTCCAGCGTAAGCATGGTATAACCGGCCTTTACCGCCCTGTCGATCTCATCAAAGGTCTTAAGATGATCCCCGTCGGCGCCCCACGGGCCTTCCCGGCCCTCTCTGAATACGGCGAAGGTGGCCGCATCCAATACCTGCTCGAAGCTGCGGCCGGTAAGCGTCAGCTCGCGTACGGACTGCTGCGCCGCGACGGGAAGGACATCGAGGCCTTCGAAGCAGCTCAGCTGTCCGCTGCCCGCAATTCCCAGTCGATCGCCCAATCCGAAGCTTCTCGGATGGGCCAGCACTCTCGACGGACGGCAGAACGCGAATTGACTGCGCATTATTTCGGCCGCTTCCGCATTCAGCGGCAGAGTCCTGCTGCCGCAAACAAACGTTTCGGTCCCGTCGGAGGCTCGTTTTATATACGCTTTTCCCTCGGCGCACTCCCGGACCGATTTCGGATAAATATATTCCTTTGTCATACACAGCTATCCTCGGCTTCAAAATATTTAATCGCGTTGTTGAAGCAGATATCCCGCACTATCGCGCCTGCGGCGTCCATATCCGCCGGATACTCTCCGCGCTCCATCCAATCTCCCAGCACAGAGCAGAGCACCCTGCGGAAATACTCATGCCGCGTATAGCTGAGGAAACTGCGCGAGTCGGTCACCATGCCGATGAAATTCGCGAGAACGGACATTGATGCCAGGCTCTTTATCTGCTCCTCCATGCCCTTTTTCGTATCGTTGAACCACCAGGCCGACCCGTGCTGGAGCTTTCCCCGCGCTTCCGGGCTTTGGAAGCATCCTATGATAGAGTCGATCTGCGCGTTGTCTGCGGGGTCAAGGGAATACAGCACCGTTTTGGGCAGTCCGCACTCCGCCTCGATCTTTCCCAGCAGCGCCGCAAGGGCCTCGCCGCAGCCGGCGCTGCCGCTTATGGCGTCAAAGCCGGTGTCGGGACCCAGACGAGCGAACATTATCGGGTTTGTGTTTCTCACTGCGCCGAAATGCAGCTGCATGACCCAGCCGCGGCGGCGGTATTCTCCGGCAAGAAACAGAAGCATGGCCGTTTTGTAGCTCTCCGTCTCCTCCGCGTCCGGCTTTTCCCCGCGCAGCGCTTTTTTGAAAGCGGCGTCCTCCGCTCCGTCAAAACGGTGAGGCACGAAGTCGAGCCCGTGATCGGAATTAAGGCAGCCGAGAGCGCCGAAACGGTCCATGCGCCGGACGAGCTCGCTTTTCAGCGCGTCGATATCGCGTATGTCCCCGCCCAGACCGGCAACGTACCCGGCAAAACCGTCCCGGTCGATGTTCATCGCCCTGTCCGGCCTCCACGCGGGCAGGACCTTCACGCTCTCTTTTTTCAGGAGCTCATGATACCTCAGTTCGTCGGCGGGATCGTCGGTAGTGTATATCAGCCGGACATTACTGCTTTTTATGATCCCGCGCGCCGACATGTCCTTAAGCTTTTCGGAGCATTTTTCCCATATACGGTCACAGCTCCCGCCGCTGAGAGGCTCGTCGACGCCGAAGTATCTTTTCAGCTCCAAATGAGTCCAGTGATAGAGCGGATTGCCTATCAGCCTCGGCATGAGCTCGGCATACTTTCTGAATTTCTCCTTCGGCGCGGCGTCGCCCGTTATATACCGTTCGTCTATGCCGTCGGAGCGCATGGCGCGCCACTTATAATGATCTCCTCCCAGCCACAGCTCGCTCATATCCTCCCATTTTTTGTCCTCTGCTATCTCCTTCGGGCTGAGATGACAGTGAAAATCGGCTATGGGCATGTCCTCGGCGAAGCCGTGATACAGCTCGGAAGCGCTCCCGGTCTCCAGCAGGAATTCCTCATCCATGAATTTTTTCATACCTGTCCACCTTATGTCATACTGTGTTGTCTCATTATATAATTCCTGCCCGTTCATATCAACAGCAATATCCGACGACCGCGGTCGTCATTTCCCGCCGCGGCCTCATGCGGAGACGACGTGTTTTCCGACAAAATATTATTGCCCTCCTTATTGTGCGCCGCGGCCCGGAGCGATATAATGATCGTGTATTTACCGTTTGCGGCATTACAATAAAAAGAAAGCGAAGTGTGTTTTATGCCGGAAAAATCCGATCTGGGCCTGATAGGTCTTGCAGTCATGGGAGAAAATCTTGCTCTGAATATCGAATCGAAAGGTTATTCCCTTACGGTATACAATCGCAGCAGTGAAAAGACGGAGCGTTTTGTTTCCGGGCGCGCCGCCGGAAAACGGATACGCGCCGCTTACAGTCTCAAAGAGCTGTGCGGCTGCCTTTCCTCTCCGAGAACGATCATGCTCATGGTCAAGGCGGGTTCCCCGGTGGACGAACTCATAAACGAGCTTCTCCCCCTCCTTGATCCCGGCGACATCATCATAGACGGGGGCAATTCTCACTTTTCCGATACCATACGCCGCGCCGGGCAGGTCGAAAAAGCCGGCATGTACTACATCGGCGTGGGAGTATCCGGCGGAGAGGAGGGCGCCCTGAAGGGCCCTTCTCTGATGCCCGGCGGCTCCGCTGCGGCCCGCGGCAGAGTAATGCCTCTGTTTGAGGCGATCTGCGCCAAAACGCCTTCCGGCGAGCCCTGCTGCGCCTGGGTCGGCGATAACGGGGCGGGGCATTTTGTAAAGATGGTGCATAACGGCATAGAGTACGGCGATATGCAGCTGATCTGCGAGGCCTATCAGCTTATGAAGCAGCATCTCTCAATGAGCTATGCCGAGATGCACGACGTATTCGCCCGTTGGAACCGGGGCAGACTCAAAAGCTATCTGATAGAAATAACGCGCGATATCCTGGGTCATGAGGAAGACGGTGAGAGCGTGCTCGACCGCATTTTGGATACCGCAGGACAGAAAGGAACGGGAAAATGGACCGCCGAGACGGCTTTGGACGAAGGCGTTCCCCTTACGCTGATAGGCGAGGCCGTTTTCGCAAGATGTCTTTCCGCAATGAAAGAGGAGCGGGTCGTGGCTTCCGGGCGCTATCGCTTCGAAGCGCCCTCCTTTACGGGCGACAGGGACGCCGCGATAAACGATATCGAATGCGCGCTGTACGCCTCCAAGATAATTTCCTACGCCCAGGGATATATGCTCATGCGCAGTTCTTCGAAAACTTTCGGCTGGGATCTGGATTACGCCTCCACCGCCATGATGTGGCAGGGAGGGTGTATCATACGCAGCGCATTTCTCGGCGAGATACGCTCGGCCTTTGAAAGAGATCCCGATCTGCAAAACCTCCTGCTGGACGATCATTTTGCCGATGAGATACGCTCCCTCATACCCGGCTGGCGCAGGACCGTCGCGATGGCGGTGAGCGCGGGCATCCCCGCCCCTGCCTTTTCCGGTGCGTTGAGCTGGTTTGACGGCTGGCGAAGCGAGCGTCTCCCGGCCGATCTGCTGCAGGCACAGAGAGATTATTTCGGCGCGCACGGCTATGAACGCGTCGACCGTCCCCGAGGGGAATTATATCACACGAAATGGAGGCATGAAGATGAGTAAATACGATCTCGTCGCTCCCAGCAGCATGGGGGTCAGGATCACGCCGGAGGGTTTCCGCCCGGTACATATCGCCCAGAACTATTTCATGCACGCGACCAGCGCCGAAAGCAATGTGCTGAACATTCCCGCGTCGCTCGGCATGAAGACCAAGGTGCTCACCGCTTTTGTCAAGGACAGCCCCATAGCGGCTTTCATAAAAAACGAGCTGTCCCGGCGGCACATAGAGTACGAAGGGCCGGATATCGCCCAGGACGGCCCCTGGGGACTGCGCCATCAGTTCAATATAGCCGACAGCGGTTACGGCGCGAGAGGTCCCCGCGTATGGAATGACCGCGCCGGCGAAGTGGGACGTATGCTTGAAAGCGGGTTTTACGATCTTGACAGGCTCTTTACGGCGGACGGGGTACGGATAATACACATGTCCGGCCTTATAGCCGCCCTTTCGCCGCAGACCGCGGCCTTCTGCATGGAGCTTGCGCGGCTGGCCCACGGCGCCGGCACAAAGGTCTGCTTTGATCTGAACTACCGCGCCTCATTCTGGAAGGGGCGCGAAAAAGAGCTGAGGGACGCGTTCTCCGCCATCGCCGCGGCCGCGGACATTTTGGTCGGAAACGAGGAGGACTTCCAGCTGGCTCTCGGGATCAGCGGTCCGAAGGGCGACGAAAAGGGACTGTCCGGCAAAACCGAAAGCTTTAAAACCGTCATCTCGGACGCCGAAAAAAGATATCCGAATGTCTCCGTCTTCGCCACCACCCTGCGCGAGGCGATCGACGCCAACCGTCACATGTGGGGAGCGGTGATGCTGGCCGAGGGGCAATGGCACGAGGCGCCGCCGAGGGAAATAAGCGTGCTTGACCGCATTGGCGGCGGCGACGCCTTCGTAAGCGGTCTGCTTTACGGCATTTTAAAGGGCTGCGGCTATGAGGACTGCATCCGCCTGGGCTGGGCCGGGGGCGCGATGGCCGTCACCGCCTGGGAGGACTACGCTTCTCCCGCCGACGAAGAGGCCTTGTGGAGCATATGGAACGGAAATGCGAGGGTCAGGAGATGACGAAAATACCGTTTCGCGCAAAGCTTGACGGCAAGGTAGCCGTAGTCACGGGCGGCGGAGGCGTACTGTGCTCCCGCTTTGCCCGCGCGCTCGCCGCATGCGGAGCGAAAGTGGCCCTTCTGGGCCGCAGCGAGCCGCCTCTGAACAAAGTATCGGCTCTCATATCCGATGAGGGCGGCGAAGCCGTCGTCGTCACCGCCGACGTTACCGACAAAAGCAGTCTTATCGGCGCCCACGACACCATCATGTCAAAGCTCGGCCCCTGTGACATACTAATAAACGGCGCCGGAGGCAACAGGCCCGACGCGACCACGGGCTGCGAATATTTCGGCGGCGAAGGCAAATCGTTCTTTGAGCTTGACGAGGAAGCGATAAGGTCCGTATTTGACCTCAACTTTACCGGTACGCTGCTTGCCACGCAGGTATTTGCCTGTGACATGACGGGCCGCGGCGGTACCGTCATCAACATTTCGTCGATGAACGCCTTCCGCCCGCTTACCAAGATACCCGCCTACTCCGCCGCCAAATCCGCG
>JAGDDB010000258.1 GCA_017958265.1 Oscillospiraceae bacterium
GACATCATTAATCCTCACACCGTCAAACAGAACGTCGCCGGACGTGGGTTTTTGAAAACCGCCGATTATCCGAAGAGTGGTGGTTTTTCCGCATCCGCTGGGTCCCAATCGTGTGAGGAATTCCGAATCGTTGATATAAAGGTTAATGTTGTTTAAAACAACCTCACCGTCAAACGCCATGCAGCAGTCCGCAAGGCGAATGAGCTCTTTTGACATTATCCTCCCCCATTCCGCTTAGTGATATTATATATATGTGTTGAATATTACCACATATCGCGAAAATGTCAATGAAAATCATAACCCGGAAAATATTTTTCGACAAAATCCACCTTTTCGACCGTGAAGCTTTTGCCGCGCAGGTATTCCAGCTCGCCTGCGTGGGTGGGAAAATCGAAAACGACGCGGTATGAATACAGCGCCTGATATTTTTCGGCCGAGCCGCGGGAGCTTATCCCGCCGTACTTGCCGTCGCCGAGCAGAGGATGGCCCGCGGCGGCGAGCTGAGCGCGTATCTGGTGCGTGCGCCCGGTAAGCAGGCGGCATTCCAGCAGGGAAAGAGAGCCGGAAACGCTTAAAGTGCGATATCGGGTGACGGCGGTCCGGGAGCCGGCCTCGCGCTCTTTTCTCACATAGACGCGGTTTTTTGACGCGTCCTTGAAAATATAGCCGCTGAGCTCGCCGGAGGGCGGAGAGGGAGCGCCGATCACGGCGCAGAGATAATATTTGTCTATCTCGCGCAGGCGTATCTTTTCATTGAGTATGCGCAGGGCGGAGGCCGTCTTGGCGGCTATGACGATGCCGCCGGTATTGCGGTCGATACGGTTGCACAAGGCGGGAGCAAAGGAATTTTCGGCCTTGGGGTCCCATTCGCCCTTCAGGTAAAGATATGCCTGTATATTTGCAATGAGAGTGTGAAAAACATCCGCCCCCTCGGCCGCGTGGCAGAGCACGCCGGGGCGCTTATCGGCAAGAAGGATATTCTCGTCCTCATATACTATGTTCAGTTCGGGCCTGGTCACGGCAAGGTACGCGTTGTCCTCGCGCGGGGGACGGAAAAACTCGTCGTTGATGTACAGTGAGATCACGTCGCCTTCGCAGAGACGGTAGTTTCGCTGTACCGGACGGGAATTTACCTTGATGCGCTTGAGGCGTATGTATTTCTGACACAGAGAGGACGGCAGCAGAGGAACGGCCTTTTCCGCAAAGCGGTCCAGCCTCTGACCGGCGTCGTTTTTGTTGACGGTTATTTCCCTCAAGAAAAGAGCCTCCCGATTATTGAAAAAAATGCTTGCTTTTTTGCGATCGCTCTGTTATTATAATTGAGCTGTTTATTTGAAAGCAATCTGCTTAAGGAGGTGCGGCAAATGGCAAAGTGCGAATTTTGTGATAAGAGCGTATCTTTCGGTATCAAGGTCAGCCATTCTCACAGGCGCTCAAACAAGATGTGGAAACCCAACGTGAAGCGGGTCAAGGCGATAGTAGATGGCTCCCCGAAGCACGTTTATGCCTGCACGAGGTGCCTCCGCAGCGGTAAAGTTACCCGCGCGGTGTGAGAAACAATTAAGGCAATACCGCGATCGGGCGGTGTTGCCTTAAAAAACGCGAGGTCGAGGCTCACGGGCTGTGCCCGGTGCGTACGGTCTCGCGTTTTTCGTTTTGCGGGGCGTCATTCGGCGCTTTCCGTATCGGCCGTTTCGGCAGGGGGGTCGTTCTCCCTGCGGGACGGCTCTTTTTTCGCGATCAGACGCATAATGCCGCTGCGGTAGATATAAAGGATGACCAGGGCGCAGAGCAGAGCGAGGACGATCTTGAGCCACCAGCCGCCGAAAAGCACGACAAGTATCGGGAATACCACGGCAGCAGCGCACGCGCCGAGAGAAATGAGCCGCGTGACCGTTACGACGACGGCGAAAACGACGACGCAGATCAGGCAGATGCGCCAGTCATACATAAGCAGCAGCAGAGCGGGCCATACGACGTTCCTGTACGGCCTGAAGCCGTTGAAAAAGGGATAAGCCTGGGCCAGCAGGGCTATCAGCACGGCGGTGAGCTTGCCTACGGAGGCAAAGCCGGGCCCGCGCAGACACAGACCGCCTATCAGTATCACCAGCATGGCCTTGAAAAACTCCACCACCACAAGGTATATCACGCCCCTGCGGTTGTGCAGCTCAAACATACGGGAATAGGACAGCGCGTGCCCCACGTCGTTTTGAAAGACGTTTCTTGAAATGAGCATACTGCTGTTGACAGAAGCGAGGAAGTAGGTCAGGACGGCCAATAGTATAAGACGAATTATCATGTCGCATTCCTCCTGTGTCCGCTTGTCTTTTTCTCTATTTGTACTGCTCGCCTTTCTGGCGAACGGTAAAGCGTATGGGTGTGCCCTCCAGGCCGAAAACGCCGCGTATCTGGTTTTCGATATAGCGCCGGTAGGAAAAATGGAAAAGCTCGGCGTCGTTGACGAAGATCACGAAGTGGGGAGGGCGGATACCGGTCTGAGTGATGTAATACAGCTTCAGACGCCGGCCCTTATCGGTGGGCGGCTGTACTCTCGCGGTGGCGTCGGCCAGAACGTTGTTGAGCATTCCGGTGGTTATGCGCATGGTGTTCTGATCGTTCACGAAGTTTATCAGCTCAAACAGCCGCGAGACCCGCTGACCGGTCAGAGCGGAAATGAAAAGCACGGGAGCGTAGCTCATAAAGCTGAGATCCCTGCGTATATCCTCGCGCATGCGCTCCATTGTGCCCGTTTCCTTATCGACCAGATCCCATTTGTTCACGGCGATCACGCAGGCCTTGCCGCTCTCGTGAGCCATTCCGGCGATGCGGGCGTCCTGCTCGGTCACCCCGTCGCGGGCGTCGAGCATAATAATGCAGACCTGAGCGCGGTCAATGGCGGCCTCGGAACGCAGAACGCTGTATTTTTCTATCTTGTCGTCTATCTTCGAGCGGCGGCGCATGCCGGCCGTATCGATGAACATATACTTGCCGTAGTCGTTTTCGAAATAGCTGTCTACGGCGTCGCGCGTAGTGCCGGCGATGTCGCTGACTATCATGCGCTGCTGGCCGAGGATGCGGTTGAGCAGCGAGGATTTTCCGACGTTCGGCCGGCCTATTATGGCGGTTTTGATAACATCGTCCTCTTCTTCCTCTTCTTCGGGAGGAGGGAAGTATTTTATGCAGGCGTCGAGAAGATCGCCGGTGCCGTGTCCGTGGACGGCGGAAACGGCTATAGGATCGCCCAGGCCGAGACTGTAAAAATCATAGATGTCCGGATCGGTCGGCCCGACGGAGTCCATTTTGTTCACCGCGAGCACCACGGGCTTGCCCGAACGCAGCAGCAGATCGGCGGCGTCCGCGTCGGCGGCGGTGACTCCGGAGCGTATGTCGGTGACGAGAACGATGACGTCGGCGGTATATATGGCCGCCTGCGCCTGCTCGCGCATCAGACGCAGCATTTCGCTGCTGCTGCCGGGCTCTATGCCGCCGGTATCGACCATGGTGAAGGAGCGGCCGTTCCAGTCGGCGTCGGCATATACCCTGTCGCGGGTAACGCCGGGCACGTCCTCAACGATGGACACACGCTTTCCGGCAAGCTTGTTGAAAAGCATGGATTTACCCACGTTCGGACGACCGACTATGGCAATGAGCGGTTTCGGCACGCTTGGTTCACCTCAATTCAAAAAAGCATCAAGAAGGGCGGCGCCGTCGTTGGCAACGCCGATTATCGGCACGCCCAGGGTACGGGAAGCATCCTGCAGCGTGACGCTGTCGAGAAACATGTCGCCGCCGTGCCGGAGCATGGAGGCGCTTATAAGCAGCCTTGAGCCCAGGGGCCTGCCTTTGAGCTGCTCTACGAGGTCCCCGCCGGTTATGAGCCCGGCGACGTCCACGCTGCTTCCGAAAAAGCGGTTTTCTATCCCGTAGACGGTGCCCGAGACATTATAACATCTTTCCGAGGAAATTTGAAGAAGTTTTCTTATCAGCGGAGCGGCCGCAAGACCGGTGGCGACGGAGAAGGTCCCGGAGCCGCTTTTGTCGGAGCGGAACTCGAGCGCGGAGAGAAATTCGTTTTCAAGAGAACGCATCATCCCGACGCCGTTTTCAAACTGAGGATAGTCGGAGTAATAATCCTCGTCGGGTATATCCCGGCCTGCGCGCAGGAACAGCTCGTCCGCGCAGCAGAATATCCTTTCGCCGAGCCGTGACAGGCATTCTCCGCCGAAGGCGTCCACGGCGTCGATTATTTCCCCGGCGGAGTCCGCGGTGACGGGGGAGAGGGGATAGAGCCCCTCTCGATAACGGGTTATGCCCACGGGCACTACGGATACACTGCTTACCGCGGGATAAAGTCCGGCAAGCTCGCGCATGCTTCGCATGAGCACCTCGCCGTCGTTTATGCCGGGACAGACTACGATCTGACAGTTCATGCATATGCCGGCCCGGGAAAAGCGGCGCATTATATCCATGCATTCGCCCGCGTTTTCGTTGCCGAGCATGAAGCGGCGCACATCGGGATCGGTTGCCTGAACGGAAACGTTCACGGGACTGATATGAAGCTGGCAGATGCGCTCGATCTCACGCCGCGAAAGATTGGTCAGAGAAATGTAATTGCCCTGAAGAAAGCTCAGGCGCGCGTCGTCGTCCTTGAAATAGAGGGTTTTGCGCATGCCGGGCGGGAGCTGATCGATAAAGCAGAAAACGCATTTGTTCGAGCAGGAGCGCGCCTTGTCCATGAGGTAGCTTTCAAATTCGAGCCCTAAGGGAAGCCCTTCGTCCTTAACGATGCGGGCAAAGCGTATCTTGCCCGCGCGCGTATATTCCACGGTAAGACGGGCGTCGGAGGAATAGTATTTATAGTCGAGCACGTCGCGGATGAATTTGCCGTTGACGGCCACGAGAGAGTCGCCCGCGCGCATGCCTGCGCGGGCGGCGGGGCTGTCGGGAGCAACGCTGACTATGAGCTGAGGCATGATCTGAACTCTCTCCTTTAGGCTCGCTTACGAAAACAGAGGGGGCGCCGCCCCCTCTGCTCAAATCGTCGGGAAAGCCCTTCGGGCTCTGTCGACAAAAGAGTTGCACTTCGCTTCGCGCACTACGCGCCGCGCGGCGCGTATACGCACGCTCCGTGAGAGGAATTTTTGCCGAAAACATTCTTTCCCGTCAAAAATGATCCCATTCCGTTCGCACCCGCCGGCGCGAACTCTGCGAGGCTGTATGCGAAAATGCCCGCGCCGTTCTGAATTGACGGCGCTTTGTTTGCAATCTGAACAGAGGGGGCAATGCCCCCTCTGCTGTGATGCATACCTGTTTGACGCGCGTTTATTTTTCCGCGGCGATCTTGATGACCTCTCTGCCGTCGTAGGAGCCGCAGTTCTTGCAGACCCTGTGGGGCAGATGGTACGCCCCGCACTTGGGGCAGGCAACGAGAGCGGGAGCGGTAAGCTTCCAAACGGAGGAACGCCTCTTATCTCTTCTTGCCTTGGACACTTTTCCTTTCGGTACAGCCATTATGACACCTCCTGTTAATCTGATAATAGCTGTCCTAATACAGCTAATCGGGAGTCCGGTTCGGCTCCGCAGCCGCAGGGACCGTCGTTAAGGGACCTGCCGCAGCGCGGGCAGAGACCCTTGCAGTCCTCGCTGCAGAGTATCTTGCTTTCCATGCCGAGAACGAAAGCGTCGGCGGCGATCTCATCGAGATCGACGCAGTCGCCGTCCAGCAGGAAAATATCGGGGTTTTCAACGTCCTGAAGCTCGGCGGCCAGGACGGCGTCGAGAGGAAAGACCAGTTCTCTTTCAAACTCCCTGCCGCAGCGGTCGCAGGTAAGGACCGGCTTTACGCTGAGCGTACCCGCCATGGTGAGCACCCCGGCGCTGTTTATGACCGAGCCTTCTGCCCTTGCGGGAGCGGGAAAAGCGACGACCGAGGGAACGGCCGTACCCTCAAATACGATATCGCAGTCAAAATCGACGCGTCCCGGGTCGGCAATGATGGTATGAAGGTCAAGACGCATAAAACCACCCCTGTTTCGGCAAAACGGCGTCGATTTGAACACGCTTCAAACGGCGCTCTTTCGGCGCTTTACGCGGTATCGGCGGAAAGCCGCCCGTCATAACCGTGCTCAAATCGGCGCCGCCGGGCTACAACAGCGCTCAGCTATTATAATGTACGGGTGTGCGTTTGTCAAATCTTTTCTGATAAAAATCCACTGTATTTTTCTCTTGAATTATAGTAACATGTTTATTACAATTAAATTATAGTAAGAAGTTTATTGCTATCACAATACAGAGTTAATACAGGCGGAGATGGAGAATATATGGATCAGAAGTACAGCGTAAGCCTTTCCACGCTGGTGAATGAATTTGAACTCAACGTAGCCTACAAGCCGCCGCATTACGACGACGTAAAGGTGGTCACGCCCGACCTGAACAGGCCCGGGATGCAGCTGATAGGCTTTTTCAGCCACTTCGACAACGATCGGCTTCAGATCATGGGCATAGTGGAAACGATGTATCTGAAAACGCTGCCCTCCGTTGAGCGAAAAAAGTGTTTTGAGATGCTTCTCAAGCGGGATATCCCGGCGCTCATCATCTGCCACGGCATGGAGGTTTACCCCGAGTGCATGGAAATGGCGCAGAAATACGGCGTGACGCTGCTGACAACGGAGATAGAGACCTCGGTCTTCGAGGCCGAGCTCATTGCCACGCTCAACGTATATCTCGGCCCGAGGATCACAAGGCACGGCGTGATGCTGGAGGTATACGGCGAGGGCATACTGCTGACGGGCGAGAGCGGCGTAGGCAAGAGCGAGACCGCTATCGAGCTTGTAAAGCGCGGGCACCGGCTCATAGCCGACGACGCCGTGGAGATCAAAAAAATATCCTACAATACGCTTTTCGCTTCCGCTCCCGATCTGATAAGGCACTATATCGAGCTGCGCGGCATAGGCGTGGTGGACGTTATGAGACTGTTCGGCATGGGCGCTGTAAAGTCGTATGAGCAGCTCAGTCTCATCATAAACATAGAACCGTGGGAAGACGGGAAAATGTATGACCGTCTCGGCCTGGAGACCGATTACAGTACTCTTCTCGGCGTGAAGATACCCACCATTTCCGTGCCGATCAAACCGGGACGCAACCTGGCGGTCATTGTTGAGGTCGCCGCCATGAACAACAGGCAGAAGAAGATGGGCTTTAACTCCGCTCAGGAATTTACGGACAGGATAAACAAGCATTTTGAACAGAGCATGTCGGCCGCGAACAGAAAAAGGCCGACGGAATAAAAGAAAGGTAAGCATACGGATGGGCAGAACTCTTGCCGACGCGATACACGAAAAGCTGCCGCAGCTCGAACTGCGGGAAAACGAGCCTTTGGCGAACCATACCAGCTTCAGGATAGGCGGACCGGCAAAAGCAGTCCTTTTTCCGAAAAGCACGGACGAACTGAGACGGCTTTGCGGGCTGCTCCGTTCGCTCGGCGAAAAGCCGCTGCTGCTGGGTAACGGCAGCAATGTGCTCGCGCCGGACGCCGGCACGGACAGAGCGGTGATACTGACGGTAAAAATATGCGGCATGTCGCGCCTCGGCGACGGTCTGAAGGCGGAGTGCGGCGCCGCGCTGACACGCCTCGCGGCCTTCGCGGCGGCGGAAGGCTTGGGCGGGCTTGAATTCGCCTACGGCATACCGGGCACCGTCGGAGGTGCCCTGGTCATGAACGCCGGCGCTTACGGCGGCGAAATGAAAGACGTGGTCCTGCGCACGGTTTTTCTCGACGGGGAGCTGCGCGAAAGAAAATACGAGGGGGAAGATCACCTTTTCGGGTACAGGACAAGCGCGTTTAAGGACGGCGAAGTCATTCTCGAAACGGAAATGCGTCTTCATAAGGCGGAGGCCGAAAAGATACGCGAAAAGATGGAAGAACTGATGGCCCGCAGAAGAAGCTCGCAGCCCGTTGAACTGCCGAGCGCGGGCAGCGCCTTCAAAAGGCCCGCGAACGGCTACGCGGCAGAGCTGATAGACCGCTGCGGACTCAAGGGCTTCACCGTGGGCGGAGCGGGAGTATCGGAAAAACACGCGGGCTTCATCGTGAACAACGGCGGAGCGACGGCGGACGACGTAAAAAAAGTTATCGAGCACGTCCGGGAGACGGTATATGAGCGCACGGGCACCGAGCTGTGCCAGGAGATAAGGATAATAGACGGCTGACGGGAGGGCTGCAGCTGTGGAATTCGTTGTGATAACCGGCATGTCCGGCGCCGGCAAGAGCCAGGCGGCGTCCATATTGGAGGATATGGGCTACTACTGCGTGGACAACATGCCGGCGGAGCTGATGCCGCGCTTCGCGGAGATATGTACGGCCGCGGAGGGAAGATACGATAAGGTCGCGCTTGTCAGCGACATACGCGGCAACGTGAACTTCGACGGGCTTTTCGGGGCGATCTACGAAATACGCGCCATGGGCTGCGATATTCGCATACTTTTCATGGAGGCGTCCCTCTCCACGATAGTCAACCGCTATAAGGAGACCCGGCACAAGCACCCGCTCGATGCCGGAGACGGCGCGGTAAGCGACGCGGTCAAAAAAGAAAGAGAGCTGCTTGAACCGCTGAGAGACAGGGCGGACGTGATAATCGACACGACCGGCTGCAGCCTCTCGGCGCTGAGAAGAAAGATAAAGGAATACTTCTCCGGAGAGGAAAGCGGAGGAGGCCTTTATGTGAGCGTGGTGGCTTTCGGATATAAAAACGGACTTCCGGCCGACGCCGATATCGTTATGGATATGCGTTTTCTGCCAAATCCGTACTATGTGGACGAACTGAAGAACCTGACCGGCATGGACGAAAAGGTGGATCGGTATATTTTTTCCTTCCCAAAGGCGGAGAGCGCCTTGAAAAAGATCGAGGACCTGCTGAAATTCCTGCTGCCCCAGTATGCGGAGGAAGGAAAACAAAGCCTGTCGCTGGCCTTCGGATGCACCGGCGGCAGACACCGCTCCGTGGCGGTGGCAAAACGGGTGGCGGAATATATACGCTCATTGGGATATCAGGCCGACTGCGTATACAGAGAATTGTGGTAACGATATGTCATTTTCATCCGATACGAAAAGCGAACTGTGCAAAGCGCCCCTGCAGAAAAACTGCTGCGTTCTCGCCGAGCTGTACGGGATACTGCTTTACTGCCGCAGCTTTACGCCGACGGAGGTAAGGATAATCACGGAGCACAGGCCCTTTGCCGCGCGCGTGGAAAAGCTGATGAAAAAGGCGGCGGGCTTCGGCTTTGACAGCCGCTCCGCCGACGATGCTCCGGGCAAGAGAACGCTCGTGCTGACCGACAGGGAAAAACTGAAAAAGCTGAGCGAAATGTTCGGGTACGACAGTCTGCGCAGCGTGGCTCACCATATAGATCTCGGCCTGCTTGAGGAGGAGTGCTGCAGAGCTTCGTTCATTCGCGGCGCTTTTCTCGCCGGCGGCTCCGTGACGGCGCCCAGCAAGGGATATCACTTCGAGCTGATAACGGGGCATTACAGCGTGTCGCGCGAGGTGTGCGCGATACTCCGCGAAATGGGCTTCGCTCCGGGCAGTACCTCCCGCGGGGGGAATTATGTGACCTACTTCAAGCAGAGCGAGGCCATAGAGGATATACTCACCACCGTCGGCGCGCCGTTGGCGGCCATGGAAATAATGGGCGCAAAGGTGGAAAAGGAGATTTCAAACAGCGTAAACAGACGCATGAACTGCGACGAAGCCAACCTCGAGAAGACGGTAAATGCGGCTCAGCGGCAGCTCAGGGCGATCGCGATACTCGAAAGGAAGGGCGCTTTGGACGAACTGTCCGACAAGCTCAGGGAAGCGGCGGTGCTTCGCAGAGACAATCCCGAGCTTACGCTGCAGCAGCTGGCTGCGCTGACGGATCCGCCCGTGACCAAGTCCTGCTTCAATCACAGAATAAGAAAATTAACGGAGCTTGCAGACCAATATGCTGAAAAAGATCAGAGAGAACGGTAATTACGGATATATCATGCTGGTACTGCTGTGCTTAGGCATAGCCATACCGAATTTCGCACAATACCAGGTGACGAGTCTCGCCTCGCGCATCATGGCGGAAATGAGCCTGTCCGAGAGCGCGTTCAGCTCCATAGCCACCGCGCCGCTGTTTACGGGGATATTCCTCGGCTTTACCTCGGGCATGCTGACGGACCGCTTCGGGATCAAAATGCTGCTTATAAGCGTGGGCGTGACTGCGCTGGGCTGCTGCCTCAGGGCGGCGTCGAGCGGATACGCCATGCTCTACATATCCATGATGATGATGGGCTTCAGCGCGTCGTTCGTCAATTCCACCACGCCGAAGATAATGGGCGGGTGGTTCGAGCCGTCAAAGGTCACGATAATGACCGGGATAGTCCTCGCCTCGGCCGGCGTCTCCATGGCGCTGGGCAGCGGCACGGCGGTGCTGTTCGCCACCACCAAAGGCGCGTTCGTGTTCGGAGGCGCGGCGGCCGCGGTGATCTTCGCGCTGTGGTGCCTGTTCATGCCGGCAAGGACCGGGAGCGGGGATAAGCGGGACAGCGGGGAAAAAGCCACGTTCAGGGAAAGCGTTTCGGTGGTTTTGAAAAGCAGGAAGGTTTGGGTATGCGCGCTGTGCGCCTTCAGCCTGGTCGCCTGCTCCACGGGCTGCAATATATTCACGCCCCAGGCGCTGATGTCCCGGGGCATGACCGAGAAGTCGGCGGGGCTTATGAGCATGGCAATAAGCGCGGGAAACATGCTGGCAGGGCTTGTCACCCCGATCATCATCAAATACCTGGGCAGCACAAAAAAGCGCCTGCGTCTGATGATGCTGGCGTATACCGTGGTTTCCGTGGCGCTGACCGCCTTTGCCTGGAGGGCGCCCGAAGGCATAGCTTTGGCGCTGTGCCTGTTCGGCTGCGGATACTTTGTGATGGGCTTTGCCGGGTTCATCCTGACCCTGCCGATGTATCTGCCCGAGGTGGGAAGACGCTATTCGGCCACGGGCAGCGGCCTTGTGCTGACCGTGCAGCTGATAGGCGCCGTGGTAGTGCCCACATATATTGCCGCTCCCATCGCGGGCAGCAATTTCAGCCTGCTTTATTATATCTTCGCGATCTGCCCGCTGCTTTTCGGCGTGCTTTCGCAGTTCATCCCGCTGGAAGCGTATTTCGGGCAGCAAAAAGCCTGAAGAACACAGGAGAGAACACAGGGGACGGTCAATGCGAAAGAGTGCACAGGGGCCGATTCCGTGCGTTCGCCTCGGTGCGGCCTGATTATTCTCCTGCATAGGGAATATCACCGATTACGGGAGGCGAGCCTATACCCGGGAGCACGGACGGCAGCTTGAAGCCTGTACTCGGGGCCGGACGACGTGGTACTGTTTCTGCAATGCCGACGGACAGCGCACAGGGCGCCGGGGCGGAACACATAGACCGTCCCCTGTGTTGAGAGCGTATAAAAGTGAAGGCGGGCCTCGTTGACATAAAACGTGTCAGCGAGGCCCGCCTTTGCTGTGATCCGCTCAGCGCAGCCGATCATTATCTTCTCTGCGGCGCAGCAGCGAATAACACAGCATGCCGCCGGAGAGCAGCAGGACCGGCAGCAGAGCCGCAAAGCCAAAGCGCATGGGCAGCAGATAGCGCATTTTGAAATACGCGTAATAGCCGAGCAGAGCGGCGAACTGAACAAGCGCCGCCGCGGGAGCAAAAACGGGGCAAACGAGCGCCGCGGTCAGGACGAGCAGCTCGCACATATAAAAATACCGCTCATGCATATGCGGCAGCAAGGCCGGTATGCTTATGCAGAAGAACACGGCGGCGAACAAAAGGGAAAGGCGCGTGATCTTCTTTCTGCGAATGAAAAAGAGCGCGAATACGGCGGCGCACAGCGCGAAAGCGGCCGCCACCCCCGCAAGCGCCGCGGAGGAAGGATCGGCGGGCGAGAAGAAGCAGGGCAGAGAATACATGGAGGGCGAATTGTAGTTCAGCGCGCTTCCGGCCGTGGAGGCGGTGGAAACATAAAAGAGCAGCGCGTCCTTTATCCCGCGTCCGGCAAATACCGCAGGGGAGACCGCGGCTGTATAGGCCGCCGGAAAGACAGGCAGGTGGCGCAGCTTCAGTTTGCCGCGGAAAAGCATCGGGAGAAAGGCGGGCATGATGAAAACGGCCTGCAGCTTGAAGGCAAAGGAAAGGCCGAGTGAGAGCATGGAGAGAACGGGATGTCCCGACAGACACAGATAAAGAGCGAACAGGGCCCAAAAGGCGTATATACCGTCGCACTGTCCCCATACCGCCCCGTTGATGAATACCGTCGGCAGCGCAAGGGCAAGAACGGCGGCGAGGCCCCCTCTGACGCGCGAGGAGGAAAACAGGCCCGTGAGCAGACACAGCACTGCGGCAAGGCCGGCGTCAAAGATCACGGAAAGGAGCTTTATCAGATACAGGTCGAAGAAATCGACGCACGAGCAAAGAGCCAGAAAAACCATGTAGGGGACATTGTAGTTGGCAAAGCTTTCGCCGAGAGCGGCGAAATGACCGTGCGCGCGCATATATTCCGTCCAGGGATGAAGAAAATCGGTGTAATCCGAGGTCTGGGTATCAAAAAAGAACAGGCGGGCGAGCAGCAGGAGCATTATAAGCGCGGAAAACGCCGGCGTGAGTCTGCGGCGCAGAACAAAGGTCAGAGTTAGGCCGCACAGTGAGAGAACGGCGGCAATAAAAAAAGCGTCCCCCGTGCCGGCGCGGGAAAGGCACCGGGACACGAAAAACGCCGCGGCGAACAGCGCCGCCGCCGGAACAATGCATGATTTGACCGTTTCCGCGGACAAAGAGGTCTTATCGGACAACTTATCCTCCCAAAATAAAAAAAGAAGCCTCAGCTTCAAAAAACGGTTGACAATGATTTCCGGAAATGATAAAATTACTCGCTTATCGTTCGAAAGCGGCAAAAGGCGAAATCTCACCTGATACGATTTAAGTTTACCACTGCAAGGCGAGATGTCAACAAATAACCCGAAATAAGCAACAACCGCTCCGGGTGTTTCGCCCGGGCAATTCCGCACAGGATACAAATACGATACGGGAGTGAAAGCCAAAAATGGTCAAAGACGTTCTGTACGGCAAAACCGCCAGAAAGAGCTATGCCAAGCTGGAAGAGATCCAGGACATGCCCAATCTTCTGGAGATACAGAAGAATTCGTACAAATGGTTTCTCGAAACCGGTCTGAGAGAGGTGTTCAGGGACGTGGCCGCCATCTCGGACTATACGGGCAATCTTGAGCTCACTTTCATCGACTACTCCATGGAGGAAAAACCCAAGTACTCGATCGAGGAGTGCCAGGCCAGAGACGCCACGTACGCGGCCCCGCTGAAGGTCAGCGTTCGTCTGAGGAACCGCGAGACCGAGGAAATAAAGGAACAGGAGATATTCATGGGCGATTTCCCGCTCATGACTCCGGGCGGCACCTTCGTCATCAACGGCGCGGAGCGCGTCATCGTGTCGCAGATAATCCGTTCTCCGGGCATGTACTACGATAAGAAAACGGACAAGGCCGGCGTGTCCGTATACAGCTCCACCACCATACCCTACCGCGGCGCGTGGCTGGAGTATGAGACCGATACGGCGGATATGTTCTATGTACGTATAGACAAGAACAGAAAGCTTCCCGTGACCTGGCTGCTCAAGGCGATGGGCGCGAGCTGGGAGGATAAGCCCTGGTCGTGGCTCACCGAGGCAGCCGCTTCGGGCGGAGCATCCACCAATGAGCAGCTGCGCGAGATATTCGGAGAGGACGAGCGCATGATCGCCACCCTCGACAAGGACAGCTGCAAGACCCGCGAGGAAGCTCTCATAGAGATATACAAAAGACTGCGTCCCGGCGATCCCCCGACGGTAGACAGCTCGGAGACCCTGCTCAACAATCTTTTCTTCGATCCCCGCAGGTATGATCTGAGCAGCGTGGGCCGCTACAAGTTCAATAAAAAAATGGCTCTCGGACGCAGGATAAGCGGCAGGGAGCTTGCCAGGCCCGCCGCCGATCCCCGCACGGGAGAGATAATCGCCGAGGCCGGAGAAACGCTGACCGAGGAAAAGGCGCTGAAGATAGAGGACAGCGGCCTCAATACCGTATATGTGAAGGATCATGACGGCAAAGAGGTCAAGGTTTTCTCCAACGGCATGGTGCGGCTTGACAGCTATGTGGACTGCGTGCCGGAAGAGCTCGGGATCCATGAAAAGGTACGCCTCATCATTCTTGAAAGACTCATGGAGGAGTACAGCGGAGAAGAGCTGCTCAACGCCGTGAGAGACAATGCCGAGCTGCTGTCTCCCAAGCATATCATTCCCGACGACGTATTCGCATCGATCAACTACCTCAACTGTCTCGCCCACGGCATCGGCGAGACCGACGATATAGACCATCTCGGCAACCGCCGCATGCGCAGCGTGGGCGAGCTGCTGCAGAATCAGTTCAGAGTAGGCTTTTCCAGAATGGAGAGAGTCATACGCGAGAGGATGACCCTTCAGGATCTGGATATAGTCACCCCCCAGTCCCTTATCAACATCAGGCCCGTTACCGCAGCGATAAAGGAGTTCTTCGGCTCCTCACCGCTGAGCCAGTTCATGGATCAGACCAACCCCCTTGCCGAGCTGACGCACAAGCGCAGGATGTCGGCGCTCGGTCCGGGCGGCCTTTCGAGAGAGAGGGCAAACTTCGACGTGCGCGACGTGCATTACAGCCATTACGGCAGAATGTGCCCGATCGAGACGCCGGAAGGCCCCAACATCGGCCTCATATCCTATCTTGCGAGCTATGCGCGCGTGAATGAATACGGCTTTTTGGTCGCCCCGTTCCGCAGGGTGGAAAAGGGCAGCTGCCGCGTGACGGATGAGGTGCATTACCTTACGGCGGACATGGAAGACAACTATATCGTCGCTCAGGCCACGGAGCCTTTGGACGAGAACGGCTGCCTGCTCAACAAGCGTATAACCTGCCGCCACAGGGACGAGATAATCGAAGTCGACCGCGAGCGCGTGGACTTTATAGACATATCCCCGAGAATGATGGTCTCCGTCGCCTCGGCCATGATACCCTTCCTTGAAAACGACGACGCGAACCGCGCCCTCATGGGCGCCAACATGCAGCGTCAGGCCGTGCCCCTGCTCGTAACGGAGGCGCCCATCGTCGCCACGGGCATAGAGCACAAATGCGCGGTCGACTCCGGCGTGGTCGTAATGGCGGAGGGAGACGGCGTGGTCACGAAGGTCAACGCCCGCGAGGTGGACGTGCGCTATGACGACGGCAGCGAGGTAACGTACGCTCTGCGCAAGTTCGCCCGCAGCAACCAGGGCACCTGCACAAACCAGCGCCCCATAGTCGCGGTGGGCGAGAGAGTTACGGCGGATACCGTTCTTGCCGACGGTCCCTCCACCAGCCAGGGCGAGATATCTTTGGGCAAAAACGTGCTCGTCGGCTTCATGTCATGGGAAGGATACAACTACGAGGACGCCATACTGCTCAACGAGCGCCTGGCGCAGGACGACGTTTTCACATCGATACACATCGAGGAGCATGAGATCGACTCCCGCGATACCAAGCTCGGACCCGAGGAAATAACCAGAGATATCCCCGGAGTGGGCGAGGACGCGCTGAAATTCCTTGACGAGCGCGGAATAATCTGCGTAGGCGCCGAGGTGCACGCGGGCGATATCCTCGTAGGCAAGGTCACGCCCAAGGGCGAGACCGACCTGACGGCCGAGGAAAGACTGCTTAGGGCCATATTCGGCGAGAAGGCGCGCGAAGTCAGAGATACCTCCATGAAGGTGCCTCACGGCGAGAGCGGCATAGTGGTGGACGTAAAGGTGTTCACCCGCGAAAACGGCGATGAGCTGAGCCCCGGCGTAAACATGGTGGTGCGCTGCTATATAGCGCAGAAGCGCAAGATAAGCGTGGGCGACAAGATGGCGGGACGCCACGGCAACAAGGGCGTGGTCTCGCGCATACTTCCCAGAGAGGATATGCCCTATCTGCCCGACGGCACTCCGCTTGACATCGTGCTCAACCCGCTGGGCGTTCCCTCGCGTATGAATATCGGACAGGTGCTTGAGGTCCATCTCGGCTATGCCGCGAAGACCCTCGGATGGAAGGTCGCCACACCCATTTTCAACGGCGCCAAGGAGCTGGAGATAATGGATACGCTGGAAATGGCCGGCCTGAGACGCGACGGCAAAAGCGTTCTTTACGACGGACGCACCGGCATGCCCTTCGACAATCCCGTTACTGTCGGATATGTCTACTTCCTTAAGCTGCATCACCTCGTGGACGATAAGATACACGCCCGCTCCACCGGCCCCTATTCGCTGGTGACGCAGCAGCCGCTGGGCGGCAAGGCGCAGTTCGGCGGCCAGCGCTTCGGCGAAATGGAGGTCTGGGCGCTGGAGGCTTCCGGCGCCGCGTAGACCCTGCAGGAGAGACTCACCGTGAAGTCCGACGACGTCACCGGCCGTGTCCGCACTTACGAATCCATAGTGAAGGGCCTCAACGTGCCGAATCCCGGCGTTCCGGAATCCTTCAAGGTGCTGGTCAAGGAGCTGCAGTCCCTGTGCCTGGATATAAAGGTGCTTGACGAGAACGGCAGCGAGATAGAGCTGAAAAACGACGACGATGACGACGACGATTACCGTCAGGGCTTCCGCGACGAGGAGGTTTACCGCTCCGACGACGACGAGATAGTCAACAGCGGATATACCATCGAAGACGTCGACCCGGTCATTGACGAGGGCGATTTCGACGACGATTATGACGATTCGGACGACGACTATTTTGAAGAAGGGGAGGACGACGAGGAATGAGCAACACGACATTTGACGCCATTAAAATAGGCATAGCGTCCCCTGAGATGATAAGAGAATGGTCCTACGGCGAGGTAAAGAAGCCCGAGACCATCAATTACCGCACGCTGAAGCCCGAAAGGGACGGCCTTTTCTGCGAAAGGATATTCGGGCCCACCAAGGACTGGGAGTGCCACTGCGGAAAATACAAGAAAATACGCTATAAGGGCAAGATATGCGACCGCTGCGGCGTCGAGGTAACAAAATCCAAGGTCCGCCGCGAGCGCATGGGCCATATCGAGCTCGCCGCGCCCGTATCGCATATATGGTATTTCAAGGGCATCCCCTCCAGAATGGGTCTTATTCTCGATCTTTCGCCCAGGATCCTGGAAAAGCTGCTGTATTTCGCATGCTATATAGTCACCGATCCGGGCTTTACCCCCCTTCAGAAAAATCAGATACTCAGCGAGAAGGAATACCGCGATTACAGAGAAAAGTATGAGGACGACTTCAAGGCCGGCATGGGCGCCGAGGCCGTAAAGGAACTGCTGTCACAGATAGACTGCGATAAGCTTTCCGCCGAGCTGCGCGCCGAGCTGAAGGACGCCTCCGGGCAGAAGAAAGCCAAGATAGTCAAGCGCCTTGAAGTGGTCGAGGCATTCAGACTGTCGGGCAACAGGCCCGAGTGGATGATCATCGACGTGCTGCCGGTCATTCCGCCGGATATACGCCCCAGGGTGCAGCTGGACGGCGGACGCTTCGCGACCTCCGATCTCAACGATCTCTACCGCAGGGTGATCAACCGCAACAACAGACTGAAAAAGCTCATTCAGCTCAACGCTCCCGACATCATCGTGCGCAATGAAAAACGCATGCTTCAGGAGGCGGTCGACGCCCTGATAGACAACGGCCGCCGCGGCAGAGCCGTTACCGGCGTGAACAGCCGCGTGCTGAAATCGCTTTCCGATATGCTCAAGGGCAAGCAGGGACGTTTCCGTCAGAACCTGCTGGGCAAGCGCGTGGACTATTCCGGACGTTCCGTTATAGTCGTCGGCCCCGACCTTAAGCTGTATCAGTGCGGCGTGCCCAAGGAAATGGCGATAGAGCTGTTCAGACCCTTCGTCATGAAGCGCCTGGTGGAGGACGGCATAGCCAACAATATCAAGAGCGCAAAGAAGATGGTGGACAAGGGCAAAACGGAGGTCTGGGACGCTCTTGAGGATATAATCAGCGAGCATCCCGTTCTGCTCAACCGCGCCCCGACGCTGCACAGGCTCGGCATACAGGCTTTCGAGCCCATCCTGGTAGAGGGCCGCGCTTTGAAGCTCCACCCGCTGGTATGTACGGCGTACAACGCCGACTTCGACGGCGACCAGATGGCCATACACGTGCCCCTTTCCGCAGAGGCGCAGGCCGAGGCGAGGATACTCATGCTCTCCGCCAATAACCTGCTTCGTCCTCAGGACGGACACCCCGTCACGGTACCGACCCAGGATATGATCATGGGCGCGTACTATCTGACCTATGAGCGCGAGGAGGTTTTCGTGACCTCCGCGGGAGATACCGCCGATACCAGGATAGCAGAGGGCTGCGTCGCTCCCCTGGACGTCATCGAAAAGGTGAACGCCGCGCTGGAAAGCGGGAAGAGAGGCGCGGAATACGTCAAGTACGACTATTTCTCCTCCGAAGATGAGGCGATGCTGGCCTTCGACAGCGGCAAGATAGGCATACACGCGCCGATCCATGTCCGCGTATTCAAAAATATCGACGGCCGGGAGAGCCACAAGACCGTGAGGACCACCGTGGGCCGCATAATCTACAACAGGCCCATACCTCAGGATCTCGGCTTCGTGGACCGCAGCGATCCCGAAAAAGCCTTTGATTACGAGATAGACTTCAAGGTGGACAAAAAGAAGCTGGGCGACATAGTCGACAGATGCATAACCAAGCACGGCTTTACCAAGAGCACCGAAGTGCTTGACGCGATCAAGGCCATGGGCTTCAAGTATTCCACCCTCGGCGCGCTGACGATATCCATTTCCGATATGACCGTGCCCAGCAAAAAGAGAACGCTCATTCAGGAGACCGAGGAACAGGTCATCAAGATCGAGAAGCAGTACAAGCGCGGCTTCATCACCAACGACGAACGGGCAAGGCTCGTTATCAAGGAATGGGAGCAGACCACCAATAAGGTCACCGCGGAGCTGCAGAACGCTCTTGACGAATACAACCCCATTTATATGATGGCAAACTCCGGCGCCCGCGGCAGCATGAACCAGATACGTCAGCTGGCCGGTATGCGCGGACTGATGGCGAATACCTCGGGCAAAACCATAGAGATCCCCATCAAGGCCAATTTCCGTGAGGGACTCACCGTTCTGGAATACTTCACGTCCTCCCGAGGCGCGAGAAAAGGTCTGGCCGATACCGCTCTTCGTACAGCCGACTCCGGTTATCTGACCAGACGTCTCGTCGACGTTTCTCAGGACGTCATAATCCGCGAGCCCGACTGCGGCACCGACGAGGGCGTTTGGGCCTGCGCACTGGAGGAAAAGGGCCAGGAGGTCCGCTCCTTCAAGGATTCGATACACGGGCGCTTCCCCGTGGAAAACATCATCGATCCGGCTACCGGCGAGCTGCTCTGCGACGCCAAGGGCCCCTTCACCAAGGACAGGATGCTCCTGGGCGACGACGCGGCGTTCCTCTCCGAGCACGGGATCGACAGAGTGTATATCCGCAGCGTACTCAACTGTCAGGCAAAGCGCGGCGTGTGCGCAAGGTGCTACGGAATGAACCTGGCCACCGGAGAGCCGGTGAGCGCGGGCGAGGCCGTAGGCGTTATCGCGGCGCAGTCGATAGGCGAGCCCGGCACCCAGCTGACGATGCGTACCGTCCAGACCGGCGGCGTCGCCGGCGACGACATCACCCAGGGCCTGCCCAGAGTCGAGGAGCTTTTCGAGGCCAGAAAGCCCAAGAAAATGGCCGTTCTTGCCGAGATAAGCGGCAAAGTGGGCATAGAGGCCGCCCAAAAGAGCAACATGGTCACCGTCACCATCACCAATGAGGAAGACGGCGAGATGAGGACGCTCCAGCTTCCCGCGAGCGGCGGGATACGCGTCAGCGACGGCGAGCATATCGAAAAGGGCACCCAGCTGACCGACGGTCAGCTCAGCCCCCACGACGTGCTGAGGATATGCGGTCTCGACGAAGTGCAGAATTACCTCATCCAGGAGGTACAGAAGGTTTACCGTCAGCAGGGCGTTGACATCAACGACAAGTATATCGAAGTAATAGTCCGCCAGATGATGCGCAAGGCCAAGATAGAAGACTCCGGCGATACCGATCTGCTCAGCGGCGCCACCGTTGACCTGACGGAGGTAAAAAGCGAAAACGAGAGGATCGCGGAGCTGAATAAACAAAACGACAAAAACGACGACGCGCTGCCCCTGCAGCCCGCCACCTATACGAGGATGCTCATGGGCATTACCAAGGCTTCGCTTGCGACCGAGTCGTTCCTGTCGGCGGCGTCCTTCCAGGAGACGACCAAGGTGCTCACCGAGGCGGCCATAAAGGGCAAGGTGGACCACCTTATCGGCCTGAAGGAAAACGTTATCATAGGCAAGCTCATACCCGCCGGCTCCGGCCTGTCGGTATACAGGGATTTCGATTTGGTCCGCAGTGCCGACGAGGAAGAAGAGTATATTTTCGATGAGCCGGCCGATCCCCTGATCTGAGCCGACCGCCGGCAGATAGGGAAAGCCCCGAGTCCGGCGAAGAGAAAAAGCTCATAAAATCGGTTGACTAAAATGGGGTCATATGCTATAATCCCATTTTGTCTGAATGTAAATTTGAGGAAAGGAGGAGAAATATGCCTACTTTTAACCAGCTGGTGAGAAAGGGAAGAGAGAAGGTAGAATACAAGTCTACCGCGCCCGCAATGCAGAAAGGTCTCAACACCCTCAAGAACAAAGAGACCGATCTCAGCGCGCCTCAGAAACGCGGCGTGTGCACGGCGGTCAGAACGTCCACCCCGAAAAAGCCGAACTCGGCTCTTCGTAAGGTGGCCCGTGTGCGCCTGACCAACGGCTATGAGGTGACTGCCTATATCCCCGGCATAGGTCACAATCTGCAGGAGCACTCCATCGTGATGATCCGCGGCGGCCGTGTTAAGGATCTTCCCGGCGTCAGGTACCACATCATCCGCGGCTCGCTGGATACCCAGGGCGTGAACAACCGCAAGCAGGCCAGGAGCAAGTACGGCGCCAAGAGACCCAAGAAGTGATCCAAAATCGAATCGGAGCCCCGATTTTAATATACATTTATATAATAATGTGTTATCTCGGGGCGCAACGGGAACGCGTCAGCGTTTTCGAGTACCTGCGAAATCATTTTATATGAAGGAGGGAAGAACAGTGCCGAGAAGAGGTAACGTTCCCAAAAGAGAGATCCTGCCTGATCCCGTTTACAATTCCGTTCTGGTTACCAAGCTGATAAACAGCATAATGCTGGACGGAAAAAAGGGCGTGGCGCAGAAGGTCGTTTACGGCGCTTTTGACATCATCGCCGAGAAATCGGGCAGCAACGCTCTGGAGGTTTTTATCAAGGCCCTTGAGAACATCATGCCTACGCTTGAGGTCAAGGCCCGCCGTGTAGGCGGCGCCACCTATCAGGTGCCTATCGAAGTAAGAGCCGACAGACGCCAGACTCTCGGTCTCCGCTGGCTGACGCTTTACGCGAGAAAGCGCGGCGAGAAGACCATGAGAGAAAGACTGGCCGGAGAGATACTCGACGCCAGCAACAATACCGGCAGCGCCGTTAAAAAGCGCGAAGATACCCATAAGATGGCCGAGTCCAACAAGGCGTTCGCTCATTACCGCTGGTAAAAGGCGGATCGGTGAGCGTTGCGGCCGGAAAGGGAAATTAGGAGTTCGACATGCCGAGGCAGTACCCGCTTGACAAAACAAGAAATATCGGAATAATGGCGCATATCGACGCCGGCAAGACCACGACCACGGAGAGGATCCTGTTCTATACGGGACGCACCTATAAAATGGGCGAGGTCCACGAAGGCGCGGCGACGATGGACTGGATGGAGCAGGAGCAGGAGAGAGGCATTACCATTACCTCCGCCGCGACTACCTGCTTTTGGAAGGACCACAGGATAAACATCATCGACACCCCCGGCCACGTGGATTTCACGGCCGAGGTGGAGAGATGCCTGCGCGTTCTTGACGGGTCTGTCACCGTGCTGTGTGCCAAGGGAGGCGTTGAGCCGCAGTCGGAAACGGTCTGGCGCCAGGCGGACCATTACAATGTCCCCAGACTCATCTATGTCAATAAAATGGACATAATGGGCGCGGATTTCTTCCACGTGCTGGACATGGTATACGACCGCCTGAAGTGCAATGCCGTGCCCGTTCAGCTGCCCATAGGCTCCGAGGCCGATTTTAAGGGTATAATCGACCTCGTTGAAATGAACGCCGACATCTACTACGACGAGCTCGGAAAGGATCAGCGCGTGGAGGAGATCCCGGAGGATCTGATGCCGCTGGCGCTGGAATACAGAAATAAGCTCGTCGAAAAGGCCGCGGATTTTGACGACGGCATCATGGAAAAATACCTCGAGGGAGAGGAGATAGGAGCGGACGAGCTCCGCGCCGCCATACGCAAAGGCACCGTGGCGGTGAAGCTGATCCCCGTGGTATGCGGAACATCGTACAAGAACAAGGGCGTGCAGAAGCTGCTTGACGCGATAGTGGCATATCTGCCCTCGCCGCTGGACGTACCGGCGATCGAGGCGAAGGATCCCACGAGCGGCAAGATCGTCGAAAGACGCGCCGACGACAGCGAGCCCTTTGCCGCGCTTGCGTTCAAGATCATGACGGACCCCTTTGTGGGCAAACTTGCGTTTTTCCGCGTTTACTCGGGCTGCTGCGAAAGCGGCAAGACCGTGCTCAATCCGGGAAAAGGCACGAGAGAGCGTTTGGGGCGCATACTCCAGATGCACGCAAACCACAGAGAGGATCTGGACATGGTCTACTCCGGAGACATCGCCGCGGCCGTGGGCCTGCGCAGTACGGCTACCGGAGACACCCTGTGCGATGAAAAACATCAGGTAATACTCGAGTCCATGGAATTCCCCGAGCCGGTCATACGCGTGGCGATAGAGCCGAAAACCAAGGCCGGACAGGAGAAAATGACCGTGGCGCTTGCCAAGCTCGTTGAGGAAGACCCCACATTCAGGGCCTATACCGATGAGGAGACCGGTCAGACGATCATCGCCGGAATGGGAGAGCTTCATCTGGAGATCATCGTGGACAGGCTCCTGCGCGAATTCAGAGTGGAGGCAAACGTAGGCAAGCCTCAGGTATCCTACAAGGAGACCATAAAAAAGGCGGCCAACGGCGAAGGACGTTTCGTGCGTCAGACCGGCGGCAAAGGACAGTACGGTCATGTCAGACTCCTGCTGGAGCCCAACGAGCCCGGCAAGGGATATGAGTTTATCGACAAGGTCACCGGGGGCGAAATACCGAAGGAATATATACCCGCGGTGGATCAGGGACTACAGGGAGCCATGCAGTCGGGCGTTTTGGCCGGCTGCAAGGTGGTGGATATCAAGGCCACGCTGCTGGGAGGCAGCTTCCATGAGGTCGACTCATCGGAAATGGCGTTCAAGATAGCCGGATCCATGGCATTCAAGGACGCCTGCGCAAAAGCCGATCCCATACTGATGGAGCCCATAATGAAGGTGAGCGTTATCGTTCCCGAGGAATATATGGGCGACGTGATCGGCGATCTCAACGGCAGACGCGGACAGATAAACGGCATGGAGACCCACAACGGGGTCGCGCATATCGAGGTGCAGGTGCCGCTGTCGGAGATGTTCGGCTATGCCACCAACCTCAGAGGCCGTTCCCAGGGCCGCGGACAGTTCAGCATGGAGCCCAGCCACTATGTGGAGATACCCAGATCGATAGCCGATAAAATAATCAATAATACGGCATTATAAAATCAATTATTGCAAAACCGTGTTTTTTGCGGTAGAATAACGAAAAGCTATTTATAACGGATGATTATTAAAAGCACAGTTGCAGTTATTTAAGGAGGATAATACAAATGGCCAAGCAGAAATTTGAAAGAACCAAGCCTCATGTCAACATCGGCACCATTGGTCATATCGACCATGGCAAGACCACCCTTACCGCAGCTATTACCAAGGTCCTCTCTTTGCAGGATCCGAACAAGGCTTCCTACACCGCGTACGACCAGATAGATAAAGCTCCCGAGGAAAAAGCCCGCGGCATCACGATAAACACCGCTCACGTTGAGTATC
>JAGDDB010000002.1 GCA_017958265.1 Oscillospiraceae bacterium
AATATGCCGCCGCCGACACGGGCAAACAGAGCCATGCTGGAAGCGCCCATGCCGAAGGTGATCATCGTGGAGGTGATCTCGGCAAGCTCAAGGCGGAAGCCGAGCTTGAGGATGGCGTACCACAGAGAAAGATCAAGCAGCGCAAGGCCGACGACCGTGAAACCCATGACGTTGCCTGCGGAGAAAGCCACGCGCAGACCGCGGTTGAGGCCCTCCTGCGCCGCGTTGGCGGTGCGGGCATTGGCGCGGGTGGCGATGCTCATTCCGATAAAACCGCTCAGCGCGGAGAAAAATCCGCCGGTTATAAAGGCAAAGGGAACAAACCATGTGAGCTTGTCCAAAAGCGCCATAACGGCAAGCACCACGAACATGCAGACGAAAAATATACCCACTACCTTGTACTGACGCTTCAGGTAAGCCTGAGCGCCGGTGCGGACAAAGCGGGAGATCTGAGCCATGCGCTCCGTGCCCTCACTGCATTTGAGAACGCGTCTGCTCTGGACAAAAGCGAACAGCAGCGCGACTACGGCAGCGGCAAGACTCAACCAATAAAGGTTTTCCAAAAATATCAACTCCTGTAAAATATTTAGCGCTTGGTAAAGAGCTTTTGAGATTATAACATAACATGAAGCATACAACAAGAAGCAACATACATAAATTTAGAAAAAAATCGTCGATTTTTTCACCGAATAAGGAAAAAACGCCCGAACTCTTCCCCTTTGCCGCGCGAAAAAAGAAGACCCGCCCCGAGCAGAGTCGGGGCGTACCAATTCGTCGACAAAGTCCTTAGGACTTCCCGGACGCATTGTGCCGATCGGTCATAAAGCGATCACGGTCCCGTAAAGGCCTTACAGGCTCAGGCTGTTCTCATCTCTTTTTCCGCCGGATAAGCCGATACGGATAGAAATCCCGTTTGATCTCCATAAAGCTCTCCTATTTCCGAAATAAGTGTATTTACACCTTTTTTCGTAATAAATATCATGCGCTGCCCGCGGAAAAGTCAAGTATTCGCCGTGAAGTCAAAAAAAAAAACGGCGGGCCGATCCGCAGATCGGCCCGCTTCGTATTCTGATCGTTTTTTCGTGACCTTGTTCTTTCCGCTGAGCTTTGTCAACAGTCCGGCGGCGCTTTATCCATGCGGAGGCGTCAGCCGCCGAGCAGGGAGTCCTTTGCGATGACGGCGGAGATGGCGTCGTACACCGCGCTTTCAAAGCCTCCCGCGCGAAGGCGGTGTACGCCCTCAATGGTGGTGCCGCCGGGGGAGCAGACCCTGTCGGCAAGCTCCATGGGATGGGCTCCGCTTTCTTTGAGCGTTTCCATGCTGCCCAAAACCGCGTTCAAAGCGACCCGGAGGGCGACGGCGCGGGGCAGCCCGGCCTTTACGCCGGCGGACGCGAGAGCGTCGGCGAACATGAAGGCATACGCCGGAGAGGCGCAGCCCACGGCGCTGAAAGCTCCGAAAAGCTTTTCGGGTATCTCAAATACTTCGCCCACGCATTCAAGCAGCTTTTTCGCCTGCCCGAGCTGCTCCGGGGAAGCGCAGGAGCCGCCGCAGATCGCCGTGACCGAGCGGCGGACGGCCGCATTGATGTTGGGCATGGCCCTGACGAAGGCGACGCCGGGAAAACGGCTCTCATAGCGCGAGAGCGGAATGCCCGCCGCGACGGAGATAACGAGCCGGCCGGGAACGAGCGCGCCCTCAAGCTGGCCGAAAAGCGCGTCAAGAGCCTGGGGCTTGACGGCGAGAAGGATGATCTGCGCCTCGCGCGCGCATTCCGCGGCGTCGGTGCAGGGGGCGATCGGATACCGGGCAAGCTTATCGGGATGTCTGTCATATCCCGTGAATTCATCGCCCGAGAGAGCGCCGCTTTCAATGACGCCGCTGACTATCGCGCCGCCCATGTTTCCCAAGCCGATAAAACCGTATTTCATTCCGGACCGCCACCTTTTTCGATTTAGTTTATCTTCGGGCAAAAGAATATCACTAAACGCTCTGTATTGCAAGCTCTCCGATATATTGCGCCGCGAGATCATATACTCCGTCGAAATCGACGTGAGGATTGACCGCGGCCTCAAGGCGGTCGTGGGCGTCCTTCGCGCGCCTGAGCTGTTCGTGGGCCATGGCGAGAAGGCGCGTGTGCATTGCCAGGGCTTCTTTTGCCGCGGCAAGCTCTCCGCCGCTCATATGCCCGGCTACGGTTTTGTCAAGATGCAGGCGGCGGCCGCCCCTGCCCGATACGAAGCCGAGGGAAAGCTCGGGTATGAGCAGATGGCAGATCCGGTCGGGATCGAGGGGCGAGGGACATACTATCACGTCATATCCGCGCTCCGCGGCCGCGCGGTACAATATATCGAGCATGTGCGCCGCGGCGCCGAATTCGTTATCGAGGCTGATCAGCTTTCCGCAGAGCTCCGAGCGCGTTTCGGAAAGCGAGACCGTGCCGACGCAGGTGAAGGCGTCGCTGAACAGCCTTTTCGTATGCCCGGGGACGCGGCTTTTCCTTTTTATCTCCCGGGTTATGATGCCCTCGGCGCGGCGGGCAATATCGTCAAGACAGGCTTGGGACAGCTTTATGCTGCCGTAAACGCTCCCCGCCGCCGCCAGCAGACAGTACGCTTTTCGGTAATGCTCCCGGTATTCCTCGCTGAGCTCGGCCGCGCCGCGGACCTCCATGCGGCAGAAGCGGGAAAGATCGATATACGCGCCGCGCTCGCCCACGCAGTCCGGCTCCAGGACGTGCGGAGAAGTGCCGTCGGCGAACATCAGCCCGAGCTGCGGTATGTGGATGCCGTCAAGGGAGGCGGGGTCGCCCGAGCAGAGCAGCCGGATCACTTTCAGCCCCCGTGTTTCCGCGCTGCGGGCTATCGTGCGCATGAAGCCGGATTTTCCGCCGCCGGGGCCGCCCTTGATCACGTAAAGACGCTCGGACGGACCGGGACGGAAGTATTCGCCGTAAAGAGAATAAAAGCCTTTGTAGCTGTTGGCACCGAGGAAAAAAGTACTCATTTCACGCCATGCTCCCCAAATAAATGTTTTTTCAATACAGTATTATGCCGCAGGGCGCGGCAGGGTTACATATTGAAATGCGGCGCGGCAGGTGCTATACTTCGGGTATGAAAAAGATAATTGCGGCAGTGATCGCCGCCGCGATGCTCGCGGGGCTCGGAGTATGCGCTCTGGCAGCGGGCGGCGCCGACGATCCTCTTATTTCACTGAGCTGGCTCAACGAAGTTATCCTGCCGGATATCATCGGGCAGGCGGAAAAACTGTATTCCGAAACGCTCGGCAAGCTGTTTTCGGATACTTTGACGCGCCTGGACGAGCTGAAGATACCGGACAGGTCCGGCTATGGATACGCGCCCATGTTCACGCGCCTCGAGCTTGAGGACGGAAGCGCCGTAGAGCTGGACAGCTTCGGCTGCTTTGTGCTGCTTGAGGGCACGGCAAAGCTCGAAGTCCTTTCGGGCGAGGTAATAGATATCGCCGAGGCGCGCGTATGCGCGGACGGAGAAATGCTCACGCCGGGAAAGAAATATTTCGCCGCGGAGGACAGCGGCGCGTCGGTCAGGATATATTCCGAATACGCGGAGGGCATGGCGGACGGATATTATAAGATCACGCCGCCGGGAGAGCTGCCCGCCGAGGAAGCTTTTCTCGACGTTTCGGCCGGCCACTGGGCGGCGGAGTATATTTTCTCGCTTGCCTCGCGGGGCATAGTCAACGGCGTGGGAGGACATATGTTCGATCCCGAGGGGCAGGTAACGAGAGCCGAATTCGTGACCATACTCGGCAGGATGTATGCGCGGGAGGACGCGGAATACTATTCGGAGACCGGGTTTGACGACGCGGACATTGACCTGTGGTACGGGCCGTATGTCGCCTGGGCCGCGGATAAGGGGATAGTGACCGGTTATGACGACGGGAGCTTCAAACCGGCGGAGAAAATAACCAGAGAACAGATGGCGCTCATCATGCAGAGAGCGGCCCCGCTTGCCGGCAGGGAAACGGACTGCGGCGAGGGCGAAGGCTTTTCCGACGGCGGGGAGGTCAGCTTCTGGGCCGCGGAGGCGGTAAACTGGGCGCAGGCGACGGGACTGATGAACGGCCGGGGAGAAAACAGATTTGAGCCTCGGCAGACGGCGACAAGAGCGGAAACCTGCGCCGTACTGTTCCGTTTCGATCAGACGGAGGAAAACTGAAATGGATATACGCGAACGGATAAGCAGCTGGGTCGATGAGCACGAAAAGCAGCTTATCGGCGATATAAGCCGCCTTGTGGCGATAAGGAGCGTGGCGGGGGAGCCCGCGCCGGGCATGCCCTTCGGAGAGGGGCCCGCCGCGGCCCTGGCGGAGGCGGAAAAGCTGTGCCGGGAGCAGGGGCTGACCGTTACGAACTATGATAACTACGTTCTCGGCGCCGACCTGAACGAAAAGGAGAGCGCCGTCGATATCCTGGCGCATCTCGACGTGGTCGCGGAGGGAGAGGGCTGGAGCACCGACCCGTATAAGGCGGAGATAAAAGACGGCTGCCTTTACGGCCGCGGCACGGACGACGATAAGGGGCCCGCGGCCGCCGCCGTGTACGCACTGAGCTGTATACGTCAGCTGAACGTACCCCTGAAGAAAAACGCAAGGCTTATCCTCGGGACCGATGAGGAGAGCGGATCGAAGGATATAGAGTATTATTATTCAAAGGTCCGCCCCGCGCCGAATACGTTTTCGCCCGACGCTTCTTTCCCCGTATACAATACGGAAAAAGGACTGTTTAAGTGCACCTTTTCGCGAAAATGGGCCGGGGAGAGCGTTATTCCGAGAGTGACGGAGCTCAGCGGCGGATTTAGGATTAACGTACTGCCCTCCGACGCGGAGGCGACAGTGGCCGGTATTTCGGCGGCCGAGGCGGAAGGCCTGCTTTCGGAGAAGGCCGGAAAGCTCGGCGTGGCGCTGATCGCGGAGGATACGCCGGCGGGCGCAAAGCTGCGCGTGAAAGGAGTATCGGCGCACGCATCCACCCCCGAGGAAGGGAACAACGGCATAACCGCGCTGACGGAGCTGCTGTCCCTGCTGCCGCTGGCGGAGTGCGAGAGCACCGACGCTGTCAAAAAGCTGAAAAAGCTCTTTCCCCACGGAGACGGAGAGGGAAGGGCGCTGGGGATAGATATGCGCGACGATGTTTCCGGGGCGCTGAGCCTGACTTTCTCGCTGCTGAAGATCGACGCAGACGGAGTGGAAGGCTCGTTCGACAGCCGCGTTCCGATCTGCGCGACCGATGAAAACTGCCGGCAGAAAGCGTTTGCCGCTCTCGAGCAGGCGGGATTTACCGTAACGGGTCAGATGCGCCCGCCGCATCATACACCCGCGGACACGCCGTTTATCAAGAGCCTTCTTTCCTCATACGAATACTATACGGGCAGAAAGGGCGAATGCCTGCACATGGGTGGAGGTACGTACGTCCACGATATTGAGGGCGGGGTCGCCTTCGGCGCTTCCATGCCCGGGTTCGATTCCCACCTGCACGGGGCGGACGAGCGCGTGAATATAAAAGATATTCTGACTGCGTGCAAGATCTTCGCGTATGCCGTTTATACGCTGTGCAGCTGATACGGAAAGCGGAAACACACTTGCCGGGCGGAGCGGATGAGATGCGCTCCGCCCGTTTTTTTCGCCGGTCCGCGCAAATTGTCGAAAGCAATCGAACGAATGTACGAAAAATGTGTTGACACCCGGTGCGGCCGATTATACAATTCAAGTATGAAAAAAAGCCATGCGCCGCGTGACGCCGTCCGGCGAAGGGAGAAAAATGGGAGAATTCGTTTCATGCTCCGTAACGGGGCACAGACCGTCGAGGCTGCCGTACAAGTATAATGAATCGCATCCGGACTGCGCCGCGCTCAAGCTTGCCATCGCGCGGGAGCTTGAGCGGCTGCGCCGCCAAGGCGTGACGGATTTTTACACGGGCTGCGCTCAGGGCGTGGATACCTGGGCGGGGGAGTGCGTGCTGGAAATGATGAAGATAGACGGGGATATCAGGCTGCACTGCGTGGTGCCTTTCAGCGGGCAGGATAAAAAATGGCCGCGGGAGCACAGGGAGCGGTACGGAAAGCTGCTCACCGCGGCGAGCGATATCGAGCTGGTGTCCGGGCAGTACTCGGACGAGAGCTATCTCAAGAGAAACCGTGTGCTTGCCGACAGGGCGGACGTAATGCTCGCCGTGCTCGATAAAAAAAAGAACGCGCACAGCGGCACGGGGTATACCGTGGGCTATGCGCAGAAGAACAATAAACCCATAATCGTTATAGACCCGCTTACGCTGAAGGTAAGCAAAATCAATTTTTACGAGCAGCTTGCGCTCATATGACGTTTTTTGATCCAGCCGCGGGTTTTTCCGGGCCGAATGGGGCGTTTTTTTTCGAAAAAAGCGAAATAAAGAAAAAAAGCCCGCAGTATCGTTTTTTCCTCTTGAAAAATGCCGAAAAAGGGTTTACAATGAAAAGAGAAAAAAATGCAGACTGTCTTTCCGGTCCGGCCGGAGGCGGAATGGGGTGAGAAGCCCCGCGAGTGGGTCACTGTGATGCTCCCGTGAGGAGATAAGTCAGATACGCCGAGACGGTTTGCGGGCCCTGCCGTCACCGGGGCGCCGAGACCTTGTGTCCGTGTGCCCTTATAGGCATACGGATCTTTTGTTTGCATTTTTTACAATTCAAATTGTGTGGTCAACGGTGCGTGAATGGTCCGCTGAGGCGGGCGGAGGTCACGGTAAATGACAAGCCGGTGAGAATCCGGCGCAGTCTTACCTCTACTGTGTGCGGCTTTGCCGCGAGCCAGGTCTGTCAGCCGGTGATCATGTTGGGTATCAAGGTGGAATACTTGACGGCCGCACGTTCTCCCGGTCGCAAAGAGGGGGTCAGGCGAGGCATGCTATCGGTATGCTTCCGCGTGAGTGCGCGCCGGCAGGGGGATTTCATCTTTTTTTTGTTTCCTCGCTGCCGAACTGTCGAACAGATCAGAGAAAGCGGAGGATTAGAAACATGACACTGTCAAAAAGAAGAGCGGCGGCTGTACGGGAATTCATAGCGCGCATCGACGCCGATCCCGGAGAGCGGTGGGATCCGAAGAAGCAGGCCGAGGAATGCGGCATGTCGTACGCGACGTTTCGCCGCCGGTTCGAGGCCGCTGTCGGCTGCCCGGTATATCAGTATATCCGCTTCAGGAGACTGCAGAAGAGCGCCGGTATCCTCCGCAGGGGCGGCGGGATAGCCGAGGCGATGGAGCACAGCGGATTTGAAACGGCGTCGGGCTTCTACAAAGCGTTTCAAAACGTTTTCGGCATCTCCTACGTCGTGTTTGCCGAGACGCGGGGGAAAATAAGGATGGGCGAGCCGGAGCGGAGGACGGCGAAAACCTTCCGCGTGTCCGGGCGGCTGTACCGCAGCGGGAGGCAGTCCGACGACGGAGCGGATATTTTTCCCGGCGTATGGTCGGGAGCGGAGCAGGAGGTATACCGCACGCTCCGGGGCGGAGGCGCGGTCATGTCCATATACCGCCGCGAGCCGCCGGAATATTTCATATGCAAGGTGGGAAAACCGGTCCCGCCCGACGCCGACGCGCCGGCAGACAGTATCATTGCGGCAGGGGGAGAGTACCTTCGCTTCCCGATCCCCGATGCGAAGGACGGGCTCGAGTTCTTTGAATTCGTTCACGCCGTATGGTTCCATGCGATCAGATACCGCTTGCCTCGGGAGGGGCTGAAACGGGATGAACGGAGACTGTGCTTCGTTACGCGCGAAGAAGGACGCTTCGGACTGTGGATAGCCGTGCGGAAGCCGTGATCCCGCGCAGTATGCCGCGCCGAAACGCGCCGCCGGGGAACATCGGCACCGGGAGACACACCGGCGCCGCATGACAAATGCAGCGTCAACCATTGCCCGCGCCGGGCCTCTCCGGCGCGGGTTTTTGCGCCCGGAGCGGCCGACGGTCAATGCGAAAGAGGGCTGCGGAACGGCTGAAAAACCGTCCGGCAGCCCTCTTTTTGCTTGAAAAAAGATCATATCAGGCATTCGCTGATTTCAAATAAAACTCGCTTTCCGTGACCCTAACCACGAAAATGAGTCAGCGAGAACCGTCCCCGCTGACTCTTTGTGCTTGAAAAATGATCATTTTGGGAAAAAATCATATTTGAGCACCGTGGAAATGACAAGCGTATCCCGGCGTGCTATATTACCCGTAATAAAGTGATAAAGCCGGGCGAAAAAAGAAAATAAGGAATAACACCGCGGTGTGGCCGTGCTCCGCAAAGGCTCCGAAAGGGGCAAGGAGGCGGCTAAAAATGAAAGAGGTGAGAACCCTCTGCACGACCGGTGCTGTATGCGCGAGGCCCATCCGAAGCGGCGTAAGCCGCCGGGCGAAAGCCGTCATTGGGGAAACCCGAGAAGGCAGGGTGAGGACGCCGGGGAGAGATCCCCCGAAGCGCGAGCCAGAAGACTTACACGGGCGGTGAAAAACGGAGAACAGCGGGCGGAAGCCCCCGTTGTTGGCCTGTGATGCGGCTTGTCCCGAGTGAGCAAAGGACGAGGCCGCGTCGAAGTAGTCGTCGACCGCTGTTCCCGCAGGGGACGGCGGCTTTTTGCTGCCCGGCTTAAGTCGCAGTCCGCAGGGAATACTCCCGTATTTTCAATGCAACGCAGTATCGGCGCAAATCAGCCCGTGAAAACCGGCAAGTGTTCAACTCCCTTCGCCTTAAAAACCCGAGCCGAGGGCCGAACCCCGACGCAAGGGAGACGGATCCCGCATCGGGCATGCAAGGGAAGACGTATTCCCGCCCCCAACGCAAGCGTACAAATACAATTCACATACAACACGCAATATACGCAACATAAGGAGGAAACGAAAATGAAAACGAAACGGAAGCTCTTAGCGCTGCTGATCGCGATGGTCATGGTGCTGGGACTGCTGCCGATGGGGGCGCTGGCGGCACCGGGAGATGGCCCAAATGAATTCATCGTGGTTGAAAACGAAGTCGTTGCATCTTTGCCGGAAGGGACTCTGGTATCGGCGGTTTCGGCGACCGTACCGGCTGAATACGGAACTGCCTATTATCCTGATGCGAGATGCGTTGACGTGACGCTGACGGCAAACGTAGCAGATGACGCGAGCATCGACGTGAGGTTGTTCACATACGGAAATAACGGGGAGGATGCCTCTCACTTGCTTTCTCCAATTGGCTTTACAAAAGAAGAAGCGAGCAGTATTGATGAACTTGTAGACCCCGACTTTGGCAGTTATATTGACGCAATCGTAAACAAGGCGTTTTGGAATCTGTCCTTTGAGGAAAGCGTATTTGAGGATGAGAAGGTTGTGTTCATATACCCTGTGCAGCTCACAGCTGGAACAGGGCAGCTCCTGCTCTATTACTATCGTGAGGATGTGAGTGAACCAAGTTCAACTTCGGATGCGCCGATTGCGTTGATCCTAAACCTCCATAAGGAGGGTGTGACCCCGGCTGAACCCGATTCCGGCCATGATCTGGCAAGCAATGAATTTAGCATTTTGGAAAATGAAATAGTGGCGTCCCTGCCGGAGGGTGCTCTGGCATCGGCGGCTTCGGCGACTGTTCCGGCTGAATACGGAACTGCCTATTATCCTGATGCGAGATGCGTTGACGTGACGCTGACGGCAAACGTAGCAGATGACGC
>JAGDDB010000259.1 GCA_017958265.1 Oscillospiraceae bacterium
ATGCGAAGATGTATGTATCTCTTCGCCTCTACCCTACCATATATCCATGCTTCCTGCAAGGTTTGCGTGCAAACCCTCCGCTCACCTCCCCGAAAAATCCAAATGCGAGTCCGGCGCAGCGAGCCGCATTTTGTGAGGATGATCGACGGAATGAATGAGCTCTGACCTTTGAAAAAGGTCGGAGCGAACGATATGAAGTCCGCTCCGACGTGGTGCGGGTAAAGGGACTCGAACCCTTAAGCGTTGGCACCGGCTCCTAAGACCGGCGTGTTTACCGATTTCACCATACCCGCGCGATCACTGCGGCAGCTGTCGGGTCGATCCCGGCTGCCGCTATAGAGTGTATCATGCGTCTGCTTTTAAAGTCAAGCAAGTCGCAAGGCAAAAAACGGCAGGCCGATCCCGGCCTGCCGCCAGACTGCAGACAAACCTCAACAGCAAGAACAAGGTTACGAAAAAAACATTAAGCAGACGGAAACCCTTTTTTTCGGCAAAAATACCTATCACGGAGCGCGCGTGCGAGCTTATGCGAGTGCGCGAAGCGCAGTGCATCCTTTTTGTTGGCAAAGTCCATGGGACTTTGCCGACAACTTGAACGGCAGGCCGAGATCGGCCTGCCGTCCTTTTTTCGACCTGTTCGGTCGTTTACTCGCTTACGTAGGGAAGAAGCGCTATCTGACGCGCGCGCTTTATGGCTGTGGTCAGCTGACGCTGATGCATCGCGCAAGTGCCGGTAGTTCTGCGGGGCAGTATCTTGCTGCGCTCGGAGATATAGCGGCGAAGCTTCGCGGTATCCTTATAGTCTATAAAGCTTGCTTTGTCTACGCAAAACTGGCAGACCTTTCTGCGCTTATGGGGCCTGGCGCCCTGCTTGCTTTCCCGTTCGTTATTATTAGCGTTGGAATAAGCCATTAACGATCTCCTCCTTGATCAAAACGGTAATTCGCCGTCGTCATCGACTTCGCTGAAATCCGGCTCGATAGCCGGGGCAGAAGAATATCTCCCGTACTGCTCGCTGTCTCCGGAAGCGCCGCCCGCGTCGCGGTCTTTTTTGCTGTCGGCAAAATAGACGTTGTCCGCTACGACCTCCGCGCTTCTGCGTTTGCCGCCGTCGCGGTCGGTCCAGTCGTTTATCTGAAGCCTTCCGCTTACCACGGCCTGACGCCCCTTGGAGAAATACTTGCTGACGAATTCAGCAGTGTTCCTCCAGGCGACTATGTCGATGAAATCGGTCTTCTTGTCGCCGCCGTCGCGGCTCTGGAAATCTCTGTCGACCGCAAGAGTGAACCGCGTTACCGCGGTGCCCGCCTGCGTGTGTCTCAGCTCCGGATCCTGGGTGAGTCTGCCCATCAATACTATCTGATTCAGCATTTTACTCCTCCGAAACAGTTACAAGGGAGCGGAGAATACCGTCGGTGATGCCGAGTATACGCTTGAGCTCCGCGGGGAACTCGGGCGCAGACTGGAACTTCACAAGGACGTAATAGCCCTCGGCGATGTCGTTGATAAGATAAGCCAGCCGACGTTTGCCCCACTCTTCCATTTCCGTTATGGTACCGTTGGTCTCGATCAGCGTCTTGAACTTTTCCACCATCGCAGCGATCTCTTCCTCGGTCTTGTTCGCGTCGATAATGTAAACGACCTCATACTTGTCCTGGATCTTTGCCATTGTTACACCTCCTCATGGTCTTTGGTCTGCTCAAGGCAGACAAGGATTGCGTCAATCTTATGACTGACCTTTTTATTTTACATTTTTATCCGAAATTGTCAAGACTTTATTTTGTCCGCAATTCCCGTTTTCGTAAGCAGTATCAGCAGCGGCAGTCCGAGGACATACAGCACCACCGCCTCGCCCAGGCAGACATACGCCGCGCTGACCGGATAGCTTACGCCTATCGCCACGGAAAGCACCGCGCCGACGATGATCGCGTTGGATATTACCGGCGGCAGGCATGCAAGCCACTTTTTCTTCATTCTCGCCGTCACAAGGCCGGCGATCAGCGTGGCAAGCGAACCGAACACTATATCTATCATGCCGTAGCCGCCGATCACGTTTGACAGCAGACAGCCGACAAAAAGCCCCCACGTCGCCTCCGGGATTATCCACGGGAGCACACACAGCGCCTCCGAAATACGAAACTGTACCAGCCCGAAGCTTATCGGCGCCGCGGCAAGCGTCAGGGCTGCGTAAAGTGCGCCTACGATGGCGGCTCTTGCGATTTTTTTAACATTCATAACCTGCACCCGCAATAATTTTGTCTGTAAATCCCCAGCTCACTGCACAGCTGTATGGAGCGTTTATAGCCGTCCCTTTTTTTGAAGTCCGAATACAGCCATTTCACGGCGTACTTCTCCGCCAGCCCGGCTCCTATGCCGTTTATCACATCGGCGTTTTTGTGAGGGCTGACCGTAAGGGTAGTGGCAAACCATTCATAGCGGCCCGCGGCGAGCTCGGCAGTTTTTTCGAGCCTCATGCGAAAGCACAGCTCGCAGCGCGCCCCGCCTTCCCTGTCTTCTTCCCTGCCTCTGACGGCGTCAAGATAGTCCGCTTGGGAATATTCTCCTTCTATCAGCCTGAAATCGAATATCCTCAGTTTTTCGAACTGCTCCAGTCTCCGGTCGTATTCTTCTCTCGGCATTATGTTCGGATTGAAGTAAAACACCGTAACGTCAAAATACTTCGTCAGGTACTCGAGACAATAGCTCGCGCACGGCGCGCAGCAGGCATGCAGCAGCAGGCCCGGCCGCTCTCCTTCGAGCCGTGATATGGTTTCGTCGAGCATGATCCGGTAATTCATGGTCCAAATGATATCATAATTCTTCTTGATATGGCAAGTCGTTTGAGATAAAATTAATATAATACCGTCCGACAGCGGGGCGAATTGAGTTTGCGCATCGGCGCATGAAAGGAGGACTGCCGCGTGCTTGCAGTGACAAAAGCGCTCAGGGAAGACAAAGACTTTTCCGAGCTTCTCAGCCGCATAGAGTACGGCGGCTGTCCGCTTGTATACAGCGGCCTCGGCGCCGTTCACATGGCTGCCGCCGCGGCGGCCGTGCGGCGCGAGACCGGGCGCACGGTTATTCTCATATGCTCCGACGAGCTGCTTGCCGAACGCATGCGCGGCGACGTTGCCGCCCTCACGCAGGAAGAAGCCCTGCTGCTCACATCGCGGGAATTCACCTTTTTCAGTGCCGATACCGTCTCCCGCCGGGGCGAACAGGCCCGATTACAGGTCCTTCACTCCCTGTCCTCCGATTCCTGCGCCGTTCTTATCGCCACGCCCGACGCGCTCATGCAGCGTACTCTGCCCCCGAAACGCCTGTCCGAGTGCACCTTTACTCTTAAGCAGGGCGCCTCTCTTTCCATACAGGA
>JAGDDB010000260.1 GCA_017958265.1 Oscillospiraceae bacterium
GTTTCCGGCAAAAATAAGCATTTAAGTTCAAAATCGAAGTCCAACGAAGTGAGTTCGATTTTGGGAGGAAGGGTAAGGCGAAGAGACGAAAAGCGCTGAAAGAGCGCCGTTTGAAGCGTGTTGGTATAGGTTTCGTCTGCTTAAGGGCTGCAACGCGGTATCAGTGCAAATCAGCCCGTGAAAACCGGCAGGTGTTCGACTCCCTTCGCCTTAGGAGCGATACATAGTTTTCGCTGTGTGGCAGCGAAAACGGCGTGAGCGCAGTTTGCCCTGACGAGCGGACGTGAACTCTGCGAGGCTGAATTCGTAACCTTGTTCTTACTGTTGAGGTTTGGCTACAGTCTGAAAAGCTCTCTGTTTTCACAGAGAGCTTTTTCGTGTCGCGAATTACCTGATTTTATTTAAAAATAAATGATCCTATTATGTTGAAAGAGCATTTTGCAGTGTGTATAATGGAATGACCGCATTGCGGCAGATATCATGTCCCCGGGACATGGCAAAGGCTTCCGAAGAAGGTGATGGGATGCATGAAAGCATAGTCGTTAAAGGCGCGAGGACGAACAACCTGAAAAATATCGACGTAGAGATACCGAGAGATAAGCTGGTCGTTTTTACGGGACTGTCCGGCAGCGGAAAATCTTCGCTTGCTTTTGATACCATATTTGCCGAAGGTCAGCGCCGTTACATCGAGTCGCTTTCGTCATATGCGCGTCAGTTCCTCGGGCAGATGGAAAAACCCGATGTGGATTATATAGAAGGACTGTCGCCGGCGATATCCATAGATCAGAAAACAACCTCAAAAAATCCCCGTTCCACCGTGGGAACGGTCACGGAAATATACGATTATATGCGCCTGCTTTGGGCGCGCGTGGGAGTGCCCCATTGTCCCAAATGCGGAAAAGAGATAAAGCAGCAGACCATAGATCAGATAATAGATCAGATCATGGCTCTTGACGAGGGGACCAGGATAATGGTGCTCGCTCCGGTGGTGAGAGCAAGAAAGGGAGAATATCAGAAAATATTCGAGGACGCGAGAAAAAGCGGTTATGTCAGAGTGCGCGTCGACGGCAGTATGTACGAGCTTTCCGAGGACATACGTCTGAATAAAAACATCAGACATGATATTCAGATCGTCGTGGACAGGCTGGTGATCAAGTCCGATATAGTGCGGCGTCTTACGGATTCCGTCGAAACCGCCGCCGCGCTCACCGGAGGAATAATAATCATAAGCATGCCGGACAGCGGCGAGGAACTGACTTTTTCGCAGAACTACGCCTGCGAGGACTGCGGTATAAGTATAGACGAACTCACTCCGCGCATGTTCTCCTTCAATAATCCCTACGGCGCCTGCCCCACCTGCGGAGGCATGGGCTGCCTGCAGAAGACGGACCCGGGCCTGGTCATACCCAATGACAATCTTTCCATCATTGACGGGGCCATATGCGCCTCAAATTGGGGCAACATCAAAAACGACAGCATATCAAGGATGTACTTTGAGGCGCTGGGGAAAAAATATCATTTTAAGATGACCACCCCGATAAAGGAACTGTCCGAGGAGGCAAAACATGCCCTGCTCTACGGAACAAACGGGGAAAAGCTTGAACTGAAATACGAAAAGGAACGCGGCGTTGGCACTTTTTATCAGCCCTTCGAAGGAATAATAAACAATATCGAACGGCGCTACAGGGAGACGCAGAGTCCTTCCATGCGCTCCGAGCTGGAACAGTTTATGTCCGATTATCCCTGCCCCGACTGCGGCGGAAAGAGACTGAAAGACGTATCCCTTGCCGTGACCGTGGGAGGCATGAGCATAGACCGCTTTTCGGCGCTGCCCGTAAACGAGGCGCTGGAATTCCTGTCCGGCCTGAAGCTGGAGGGACAGAAAGCGGTCATAGCCGACCGAATACTCAGGGAAATAGAAAACCGTCTCGGTTTTCTCAAAAGCGTGGGTCTTGATTATTTGACCATGAGCCGGCAGTCCGGCTCGCTTTCGGGAGGAGAGAGCCAAAGAATAAGACTTGCCACACAGATAGGCAGCTCGCTGATGGGCGTGCTGTATATTCTGGATGAGCCGAGCATAGGCCTGCACCAGCGAGACAATCATCGCCTTATAGAAACGCTTAAAAGGCTCCGGGATCTCGGCAATACCCTTATCGTGGTCGAACACGACGAAGAGACCATGATGTCCGCGGATTACATCATTGACATAGGTCCCGGCGCGGGAGAGCACGGCGGAGAGGTGATATGCGCCGGCACTCCGCGGCAGGTAATGAAATGCGCGGAGTCCGTAACGGGGCAATATCTCAGCGGCCGCAAAAAGATAAATTATCCCGAAAAACGCCGCGTCGGCGATAAGTTTTTGGAGATAATCGGAGCGGAGGAAAACAACCTTAAAAATATCGACGTAAAGATACCCCTCGGCGTATTTACCTGCGTGACCGGAGTGTCGGGCAGCGGCAAATCATCGCTTATCAATATGATAAGGTATCGGGCCTTGGCGTCCAAGCTGAACCGCATGAAGATCAAACCGGGGAAATACGCGGACATCAGGGGTGTGGAGCTGCTTGATAAGGTGATAGATATAGATCAGTCGCCCATAGGAAGGACTCCCCGCTCCAATCCCGCGACATATACGGGGCTTTTCAACGATATAAGGGATATCTTCGCGTCCACCCCCGATGCGAGGGCAAGAGGCTACAGCAGCGGACGGTTGTCATTCAACGTCAGGGGAGGCCGCTGCGAGGCCTGCAGCGGCGACGGACTTGTAAAAATCGAAATGCATTTTCTGCCGGACATATATGTTCCCTGCGAGGTATGCCGCGGAAAACGCTATAACCGCGAGACTCTTGAAGTGCGCTATAAGGGCAAGAGCATCTACGATGTTCTTGAAATGACCGTTGACGAAGCTTTCGGCTTCTTTGAAAACATGCCGAAGCTGAATGTGAAGCTCAAAGCGCTGAAAGACGTCGGCCTTGATTATATCAAACTCGGCCAGCCGTCCACGACGCTTTCGGGCGGCGAAGCGCAGAGAGTCAAGCTGGCCACGGAGCTTGGCCGAAAGGCCACCGGAAATACCATGTATGTGCTGGATGAGCCTACCACCGGTCTGCATACGGCGGACGTGAAAAAGCTCATAGACGTGCTGGAGCGCCTTGTGGATGCGGGCAACAGCGTGGTGGTGATCGAGCACAATCTGGATATGATCAAAAATGCCGACTATATCATCGACCTTGGCCCGGAGGGCGGAGATAAGGGCGGCGAGATAGTATGCACGGGTACGCCCGAGCAGGTGGCCGCCTGCGAAGAAAGCTATACGGGACAATTTCTGAAGAGAGTGCTGACCGATGGACGCTAAAGAGCTCATGCGCTTATCCGGCAGCGTGGAGAGCGTGATCTTTTCAAATGACGAAAACGGTTATACCGTGATGCGCCTCGCTCTTGACGGAGGAGGAAAAGTCACCCTTGTGGGCACGGCCCCCTATGCCGCGCCGGGGGAGATTATCACCGCCGTCGGACGGTGGGAGGAGCATCAGCTCCACGGCGCTCAATTCAGGGCGGAAGTCATCGACCGCGCCATGCCGAAGACGGAAGCGGAGATATGCGCATACCTCGCTTCCGGAGTGATAAAGGGCGTCGGCCCGGTGACGGCAAGGACAATAGTTGAAACCTTTGGCAGCGACAGCCTGACCGTTATAGAAAACGCTCCGGAAAAGCTGACAGAGCTGAAGGGAATAACGTCCAAACGCGCGTCGGAGATAAGCCTGTCCTTCAGACGGCGCGCGGCGATGCGCAGACTGATGGAATTCTTTTCCGATAACGGCATAAGATTGGAATACGCCATGCGCCTGTACCGCAGCTACGGCGACGACGCAATGGCCGCGCTGAGCGCAAATCCGTACCTGATCACGGGAGAGTTTTACGGAGCAAGCTTTGCCGACGCCGACCGACTGGCGCTGAATATGGGCTTTGAGGCCGATTCGCCGGAGAGAGTGGAAGCGGCGGTTATGTACGAACTGGATTACAACGCCGAAAACGGACACTGCTTTATTCCCCGTGATAAGCTTTCCGCCGCTGTTTCCGCGCTTATCAGCGTGGACGGAGACTGTGTCGCCGAGGCTATGGACAGGCTTGAAGAAGCCGGGGAAATGATCGTTGAGGATATAGCGGGCAGGCAGGCCTGCTATACGGCCTCGATATATAAAGCGGAGGTATTCGTAGCCGAGCGCATCAGGAGCATGGCCGGGACGGTATACGATAAGGCGGCTCCCGAAAGGCTGATAAGCCTTGCGGAAAAGGAGATGGGCATCACTCTCGCCGAGCGGCAGAGAGACGCCGTGAGAGCGGCGGCCCAATACGGTATTTTCGCGCTTACGGGAGGACCCGGCACCGGCAAAACGACCACGATAAGGGCCATACTCGGAGTGTTTGATAAAATGGGCCTTAAGACCTCGCTCGCGGCGCCGACGGGCCGGGCTGCCAAGCGCATGGGAGAGCTGTGCCGCAGGGAAGCTTCCACCGTGCACAGACTGCTCGAAATGGGATATGACGCCGATCTCGGCGCATTGGTATTCAAGCATAACGAGCGGGATATGCTCGAAGCGGACGCGGTCATCCTCGACGAAGCCTCAATGGTTGACATAATACTGATGAAGGCGCTGCTGTCGGCGATGAGACCGGGCTGCAGGCTTGTAATGGTGGGCGACGCGGATCAGCTTCCGCCCGTCGGGCCGGGAAATATGTTCGGGGACGTACTGCGCAGCGGAGTGATAAACAGCGTAAGCCTCACGGAGATATTCAGGCAGGCGGAGGAAAGCAGGATAGTGCTCAACGCGCATCTTATCAACAGGGGCGAGCTTCCGGAACTGAAAGCGAATAAAGGCGATTTCTTCTTTATGCGCCGCAAGAGCGCGGAGGCCGCGACGGAGACGATATTGGAGCTGTGCGCGAAAAGGCTGCCCGAGAACATGCATATCATGCCCGATGAAATACAGGTGATATCCCCCTCCCGCCGTTACGCGTCCGGGACCAAAGAGCTCAACCGCAGGCTGCAGGAGGCCATAAATCCCCCTGCGGAGGGAAAAGCGGAAAAAGCTTTCGGCGACGTCGTTTTCCGCGTGGGTGACAGGGTCATGCAGGTGCGGAACAATTACGATATAATGTGGACGAAGAACGACGGCACGGCAGGCGTGGGGATATTCAACGGGGACGTCGGCAGGATAACTTCGCTGGACAACTCCGAGCAGATACTTACGGTAGAGTATGAGGACAGAAGCGCAGTATATTCCTTCGACATGCTTTCGGAGCTGGAGCCTGCCTACGCAGTAACGGTACATAAGTCCCAGGGCAGCGAATACAGGGCGGTGATCCTTGCTCTGGTGAAGGGAGCGCCCTCGCTGATGTCGCGCTCGGTATTGTATACGGCGGTGACGAGAGCGAAGGAACTGCTCATAATCGTAGGCGACGACGAGGCCGTAGCGGAGATGGTCGCCAACAACAGGACGCAAAGGAGATACAGCGGGCTTAAAACGCGCCTGACGGAGGGCAGATGAGCGGCCTGAAAAAGAAACTGCTTCAACTGCTTTTTCCGCCCAAGTGCCCGTTCTGCCGGAAGATACTGAGCGGCGGAGAAGAGCTTATGTGCGCTCAATGCGCCGAGAAGCTTCCTTATACGGACAAAAAGGCCGACGCGGGAAGCAACTTCTACTCACGGTGCGTATCGTCGCTTTATTATACCGCCGCGGTCAGAAAAGCCATGCTCGCATTCAAGTTTTACGGCAGGGCGAGCTATGCCGCGTGTTTCGGCCGGCTGATGGCGGACAGTATAACAAAGAAGACGGAAGGAAGCTTTGACGCGCTGACATGGGTGCCGCTGAGCCGCTCAAGACTCAGAAAAAGAGGATATTCGCAGGCGAGGCTCTTGGCCGAAGCGGTGGGGAAGGAGCTCGGATACGTCCCGGAAAGACTGCTCGACAAGCCGGGAAACATTCGGGCGCAGTCGAAAATACACGACAGCTCGCAAAGGCGCGCAAACGTGGCGGGAGCGTATAAGACGCATCCCGGCGCTGAGCTGACGGGAAAAAGGATACTTCTTATAGACGATATCGTTACCACCGGCGCGACGCTGGCGGAGTGCGCCAAGATAATGCTTTTGGCAGGCGCGGATGAAGTGGTCTGCGCCGTACTTTGCAGAGGGAAAAAACTCAGATGATTTTCGGACGTGACATAGCCATCGATCTGGGAACGGCCACCGTGCTCATGTTCGTACGCGGCAAAGGGATAGTGCTCAGCGAGCCCTCGGTGCTGGCGGTCGACAGGGAAACGGGGCGGGTGCTCAGAGTGGGACTGGGAGCGCAGCGCATGCTCGGAAGAACTCCGGGCAATATTGCCGCGCTCAGACCGCTGCGCGGCGGCGTGGTCTCCGACTATGAGATGACCGAACGTATGCTCCGCGTGTTAATAAGATAGGTCAGTTCTTTCAGCATAATTAGGCCGAGGGTGCTTATAAGCGTACCCAGCGGGATAACCGAGGTGGAGGAGCGCGCGGTGATCGACGCGGGCCTCCAGGCGGGAGCACGGAAGGTATATCTCATGGAAGAACCCATGGCCGCGGCCATGGGCGCGGGGCTGCCGATAGAGGAAGCGTCGGGACGCATGATAGTGGATATAGGCGGCGGCACCACGGATATAGCGGTGATCTCCATGTCCGGTATAGTACGCTCGGCGTCGCTGAAGACCGCGGGAGACAGCTTTGACGACGCGATAATAAAATACGTGCGAAAAAAGCACAGCATACTTATAGGCGAAAGGACCGCCGAGGAGCTTAAGCTCAACATAGGCTGCGTTTATCCTCCGAACGATTCCGTTTCCGTGGATGTTAAGGGCCGCTGTCTTCTTACGGGCCTGCCGAAGCTGTTCACGATATCCACGGAAGAGATGTTGGAAGCCTTTGACGACGTATGCATGCAGATACTTGACGCGATATATCACGTGCTGGAGAACACCCCGCCGGAGCTTGTTGCGGATGTTTCGGAGAACGGCATCACGCTCACGGGAGGAGGCAGTCTGCTTAAGGGTATGGACAAACTGATACGGGCGCGTACCAACATCCCTGCGCAGGTCGCCGAAAACCCCGTTTCATGCGTTGCAAAGGGTATGGGCAAAGCCTTGCAGCAGCTGGGAGAAATGCAGGACGGCACGATTAATCTGTTTCGGAGAAAGCAACTGCAATGAAAGACAACCTACACAGCGGACACAGGAGCAGACTGAGAAAAAGATACGCCGAGTTCGGCCTGGACAGCTTTGACGAACATACCGTGCTTGAGCTGCTGCTGACTTACGCCGTGCCGCGGCGGGACGTCAACGAGCTCGCCCACAGGCTGGTGAATAAATTCGGCAGCCTGGGCGGAGTGTTCGACGCGCCGCTCGAGGAGCTGACGAAGACAGAGGGCGTAGGGGAGAGTACCGCGCTGCTTATCAAGATGATACCCGAGATAAACAGACGCAGCATGATATCGAAAAACGAAAAACGCCGGTCCGTCGTGCTCGGCAGCGCAAAGGAAAGCGGGAAGTTTTTCATCCCGTATTTCTACGGCGAGAGCGAGGAGGCGGTATACGCCGCTTTTCTTGACGACAGTCTGAGACTCATAAGCTGCAGGCTCATGATGCACGGCGAGATAAACGCCGCGGAGATAAGCCTGCGTAAGCTTGTGAGCACGGCGATCTCCAGCAGGGCAACGAATGTGATACTTGCGCATAACCACCCCGCCGGCTTGCTTACGCCTTCCCCGGAGGACAGGGCGGCTACCGCGGCGGCGAAAAACGCGCTTGAAGCAGTTGACATAAAACTTGTCGATCATGTGATAGTATCGGGAAACATGTATATTTCCATGGAAGAATGCGGCTATTTCATGCTGAGGGACAAAAATGGGAGAGTTCAGAGCAGTAAGTGAATATTCACCGGCCGGAGATCAGCCGGAGGCCATAGAAAAGCTGGCGCGCGGCATTGAAATGGGATTTGCCGAGCAGACGCTGCTGGGCGTGACCGGATCGGGAAAAACCTATACCATGGCCAAGGTGATAGAACGTCTCCGGAGGCCAACTCTGGTCCTGGCGCACAACAAGACTCTGGCGGCGCAGCTTTGCAGTGAGTTCAGAGAGTTTTTCCCGGACAACGCCGTAGAGTATTTCGTATCGTATTACGATTATTATCAGCCGGAGGCCTATATACCCCACACCGATACTTTTATCGAAAAGGATATGAGCATAAACGACGAGATCGAGCGCCTGCGCCATTCGGCGACGTCGTCGCTGTTCGAGCGGCGCGACGTGATCGTGGTGGCTTCGGTATCGTGCATATACGGTCTCGGCGATCCCATAGACTATAAAAACATGGTCCTGTCCGTGCGCGAGGGGCAGACGCGCAGCATGACGGAGATAATGCACAAGCTCGTGGAGATACGCTACGAGCGCAACGATCTCGCCTTTGAGCGGAACATGTTCCGGGTGCGCGGAGATACGATAGAGATATTCCCGGTATACTCCCGGGACAGCGCGATAAGGATAGAATTCTTCGGCGATGAGATAGACAGAATAAGCGAGATAAATCCCGTGACCGGTATGCCCACACGCAGGGTGAGCCATGTGGCGGTTTACCCGGCGTCTCACTACGTTACTTCGAGAGAGAAGATGGAAAGAGCCCTTAAGGATATCGAGGAAGAGATGAACGAAAGGGTAAAGTGGTTCGAGGACAACGGTAAGCTGGTTGAGGCGCAGCGGATAAGGCAGCGCACCATGTACGATATGGAAATGATGCGCGAGCTCGGCTACTGCTCGGGCATAGAGAATTATTCGAGGGTGATAAGCAACCGCGCTCCGGGAAGCGCGCCGATGACCCTGCTCGACTATTTCCCGGACGATTTCATAATGTTTATCGACGAATCCCATGTTACGCTCCCGCAGGTGCGCGCCATGTACGCCGGAGACAGGGCAAGGAAGGAAAACCTCGTTGAGTACGGCTTCCGGCTGCCCAGCGCCTTCGACAACAGGCCGCTGAATTTCAAGGAATTCAATGAGCGTATAAATCAGGTCATCTACGTAAGCGCCACGCCGTCGGAATACGAGCGCTCCCGCTCGTCGCAGATAGTTGAACAGATAATCAGGCCGACGGGACTTGTAGACCCGCGGGTGGAGGTGCGCCCTGCCGAGGGGCAGATAGACGATCTCAGCGGAGAGATAAACGCGCGCACCGACAGAGGGGAAAGAACGCTTGTCACTACCCTTACCAAGAAAATGGCGGAGAACCTGACCGATTATCTGCACGGCATCGGCATACGCGTAAGATACATGCACCACGATATAAACAGCATCGAGCGCATGGAGATAATAAGAGATCTGCGTCTCGGCGAATTCGACGTGCTGGTGGGCATCAATCTGCTCAGAGAGGGGCTTGACCTGCCGGAGGTATCCCTTGTCGCGATACTCGACGCCGATAAGGAGGGCTTTCTGCGCAGCGAGACTTCGCTTATACAGACCATAGGCAGGGCCGCGAGAAACGCGGACGGCTGCGTGATAATGTACGCCGATGAGATAACGCCGTCGATGCGCGCGGCAATAGACGAGACGGAGCGGCGCCGGGCCGTGCAGGAGAAATTCAACCGCGAGCACGGCATAGTGCCGAAGACGATAATAAAGAGCGTGAGAGACTTGATAGAGATATCCGCTCAGGCGGAAAAAGAGGTGCGGGACGAGGACGGAATAAAACTGACCGCAAGGGAGCGCGACGAGGCCATAGCCAGGCTCGAAAAGGAAATGAAGCAGGCATCGAAGATGCTCGAGTTCGAATACGCGGCCGTGCTGCGCGACAGGATAATAAAGCTGAGAGGCTCAAAATAATACCGGTAAAAAACCGCCTGCTCCTGCGTTTTCAGCGCAGGGCAGGCGGTTTTTTGCGTTCGTGCACGGGGCAGGCCGGGGAGCATAGTATGGTCCGGAGTGATGAAGGTTTTGAA
>JAGDDB010000261.1 GCA_017958265.1 Oscillospiraceae bacterium
GGACGAAAATCACCTGAAATATCATCCGCTTGAAGTCCGAAGGAGTTTTGCCGGAGCAGATTTGTGTCTGCACGTGGCAAAAACGCAGAGCATCCTTTCCGGATGGTCGAGTATTGTAACGAAGTGCAGGCGGAAAGCTGCCCGTCAAAACCGGCAGGTATTCAACTCCCTTCGCCTTATGTTTACAGTCCCTGCTCGGCAAGCCATTCGGCGCAGAGCGCCGCCCAGCGGGCTACGTGGGGAATATCCATGGCAAGATCGTTGTGCCCGTCGGCAAGGGCGAGGCCGTGGACCCCCTCCGGGAAAAGGTGCATCTCAAAGGGTATCCCCACCGCTGTCAGCGCCTGGACCAGCGCGAAGGAATGGCGCGGGTCGTCGCTGTTGGTCTGCCAGATGAAAAACGGCGGAGTATCCGGAGTGATATTGACCTCCGGAGCGAAATAAATAAGGTCCGCTTTGCTGTCCGCGAAGGGATTTCGTACCGTATCGGAGAAGGGATCGCTGAACATGCCCGCCGGCAGCCCCGCGAAAGCAAACGCGCCGTAGCAAAGCACCGCGGCGTCGGGGCGGCAGGAGCAGCGCTCCACGGGGTCGTCGGCGTCGGCTTTGCCGGCGTCGAAATGCGTGGCGCAGTTGGCCGCCAGCATGCCTCCGGCGGAAAAGCCCAGAACGGCAACTTTATCGGTAATGCCGAGCGTGTCCTTATACGCGCGGAGCAGCCGTATCGCCCGCTGCATGTCGGCCATGGAATCATGACGGCTGTAGGGCCTGATACGGTATGTGAGTATGGCGGCGTTGAAGCCCGAGTCGACAAAATATTTCGCGGCGTTCATACCCTCGCAGCCGGTACGGGTATCGAAGCCGCCGCCGTGGGCGACGATGACGGTCCCGCGCTTTTCGGAAGCGTTTCCGGCAGGAACAAAAATGATCGAGGGCTGAGGATGCTCCTGCTCCAGCTCCGGCCGGAAGCCGGGCGCGCCGTCGGGCCAGAGCGGAATGGTGTCAAAGCGGGCAAGGGCGTCATTCCATATTTTCAGATTGCCCTTTACGTCGATGCGGCCGTCGGGCAGACGGTGCTTCGATACATTGCGTATGACCGCGTCGGTGCGGCACACCTCGTCCAGCACTGCGGAGTTGCGGGTGTATTCGGGCATAAGCTCGGTTTTTTTCATTTTCATCGGTGTCCTTTCATTGCTCAAAGCGAAAGCGTTCCCTGCCGTCCGGGTCCGTTATGACGGCCGCAAAGCCGCTGTCGGAAAAATCCACGCTCAGCAGCGCCGTGCCGCTCTCATTTTTCCGGCTTATCCGCATAACGCTGCCGTCGGTAAAAAAGTCTATGTCGGCGTCCCCGGCGAAAACCGGATCGCAGTTGCGGGCGCGAAGCAGCGTGAGCTGATCGCGCACCACGCTCCGGGAAAGCTTTTCCTCGGCGAGCTCAAGCGTCAGATTGCTGCGGTTAATCTCCTTGTGGCCGCCCGCCCCGGCGCGGCTGACCGCCTCATAGTCGTTTTTTCCGGCAAAGAGGTCGAGATACCATACCTGCGGTCTGCCGGGCATGAAAAGCTGCACGGCCCTGGCCGCAAGCATCCTGCGCTCGTCCTCGCCCAAGGCGCTGAAATAGGTCGCATTCACCTGATAGTACATGTTCTTTGCGCCGTGGAGGTCCTTGACCCGGCCTCCGCGGGCCACGACCGTGTCGATGACCGCCTGAATATCTTCTTCGGGCAGCATACCTTTCAGGTCAAGAAGAGGGATGCCGTCGTGACATCCGAGCATGTTGACGGTGCGTATGCCGCCGCGGACGATCTCTCGGCCCCACTCCGCAAGCTTTTCGCCGCTTTCGCGGCGGAATGCGTCGATAAGCAGGCCGGGCAGGAAAAAGTCGTAAACCAAATAGCCTTTTTCGGCCAATACGCGATATGTACCCGCGGCGTAATCGGAATGTATCTCGGGCAGCAGCTCCATCCCGAGCGGCGAGGCGATGCCGTCTATGGCTTTGAGCAGGTCCCAGGTCTCGGGCTCGTTGAGGAAATTGTGCCGTCCCACCTCCTTCGAGGCATAGGCGAACGCGTCGAGGCGTATCACCGAGGCATGGTAGCCCGCCAGTTTTTCAAGCGTTTCGCGGTAATACTCCATCACCAGCGGCGAGCGGATATTGAGGTCCATCTGTCCGAGATAGCTTCGGCGGGCCTCCAGATACGAAACAACGGCTTCCCGCCACTGTTCCCGTGGTCCGAAATCGATCTCCGCGGGCTTCTTTCCTTCCGAGATGGCTTCGGCGCAGCGCCGCGAGACCTCGACGGCCTCGGAATACTGCAGTCCCAGCTCGGAGACAAGCTCCTCCGCGTCCGGCACACGGTAACGAACCTGCTGATAAAACGTGTTCCAATACGGCACGTCGCGCCCGTCGGGAAAGCGCACCATAAGCAAAGGCAGGCCGGGCTTGCGGAAGAACATTCCTTCAATGACCTCCGGATCGGGCCGTATGCAGCCCTCCGAGGTCATTTCTCCGTGTCCCTGCCAGAACTTGTTCCAATCGATGAAAAAGTCGCGGTAGGGGGAAGCGTCGCCGCGGCTGACGATATCCCGAAACTGCTTTGACAGAACGGAAATATGGTTGCATATGAAATCCAAAAACAGGTCCATGCCGAGCTCTTCCAGCGCCTTAAGGTCCTCCTGTCCGGCCATGGTTCGGTCCAGCTCATAGTCGATCAGCGAAAAGCCCCTGTCAAGGTCGGTGTTGAAAACGCTGGGAAGGATATAAAACGAGTCAAAGCATCCGCGCAGCTCCTCCCGCCGCAAAAGCGCGGTCATATCGGACAGGCGGCTGCCTATGCTGTCGGGATAGGCGTTGAGGATCACGCCGGTATTGCCGCGTTTTTTCATTCCGCCGCTCCTTTCAGCAATTCGCCGCTCTTTGAGACCATTATCTTTACTTTCGGTATCGCGCGCTCCAGCTCCTGCTGCTCGATCTCCAGGACCATGGTGGTAAAGGGGCTGTCGGTATTGCCGTCCCTGGCGCGCATGCGGCGGTGCTCCCTCGTTTCCTCCGGCGTGCTGTGCAGCAGTATCGGCACGTCGACGCCGCGAAGATCCTCGTTTCCGCCGTGGGTCCATTCAAGCAGCAGCACGCCGATATCGGAGAAGTACACGGCGGTGTACCAGCGGGCGTCCTCCGTGCGGCCCATGCGCTTGAGGAAGATCGACTTTTCTCCCGCGCGGAACGCCTCGATAACGGCGTTGACCTCGCCGTAATCCTGCTCCAGCGGCGTCCCGA
>JAGDDB010000262.1 GCA_017958265.1 Oscillospiraceae bacterium
AACGTGACCAAGGCCGGCAATACCGTCAAGGCAGAGCAGAGCCTGAAGGAACATAACATTGATTTCGTCTATTGGAACGAGGTCAAGCCCGACGCTCCTTCCGGTCTGATCAATGCCGCTGCGGTATTCGCGCAGAAGGAAGGCTGCGACTCCGTCCTCGGCATAGGCGGAGGCTCCTGCATGGATCTTGCCAAGGCCGTCGCCCTGCTGCTCGATCTGAAGGAGGACAGGATAGAGAAGTATCTGCCGCCGCCTCCTCCCACCATGCAGCCTAAGAAGGTGCCCATCCTCCTGGCTCCCACCACTTCCGGCTCCGGCTCCGAGGGCACCATGGTTTCCGTCATTACCGACGAGACCACCGGACAGAAGCAGGCTATATTTATCCATGCCACCATCGGCATAATAGACCCCGAGCTGACTCTTACCTGCCCGCCCTCCGTCACCGCTCAGGCCGGCTTCGACGTGATGGCTCACTGCGTGGAGTCCATAACCGCAAGGGACCGCAACCCCCATTCCGAGCTGCTGGCTCTCAGCGCTCTGCGCCGCGTGCGCGACAACCTGGTGGAGTGCTTCAACCACGGCGATAATCTTGAGGCGCGCAGCGAGATGGCGCTGGCCTCCAACTGGGCCGGCCTCGCTTTCGTCGATACCGATATCCAGCTGGGACATGCCACCTGCGACGCTCTGTCCGCCACCTGCCATACTCCCCACGGCATTGAGTGCGCCTGGGTCACCCCCGAGCTGCTCAAGCTGATGGCCGACGCCGTGCCGGGCGAGATCAAAAAGATAGCCGAGGCAATGCGCGTGGAGCTCACCGGCAAGGAGAGCAATCTTGAAGTCGCCGAGAAGATAGGCGACGTTATCCATGACATGATGCGTCAGTGTCAGGTCAAGACCCTGGCAGGCTACGGAGCCACCAAGGAGCAGGTGATCTCCGGCGCTCCCTTAGTGGTAGCTGCCCGTCACCTCTGGCCCAAATGCCCCGTATACGCCGACAAGGAGCTCACCGTGGAAGACGCCGCGAAGTTCCTCGAGGCCATCTGGGAGGGCTACAAGGGCTGATACAAGTCCGCTTTACCCGAGCAAACGCAGGGGCGCATAATTCGTTATGCGCCCCTGTTTCAGTAAAAAGAAAAAGAGAGATAAAAACCGGCAGGAGTTATACGAAAGGAACGGTCGTAAAAATGAAAGTCTTACTCGTCAACGGCAGTCCTCATGAAAAGGGCTGCACATTCACGGCGCTCAGCGAAGTGGCCGCGCAGCTTGAAAAGAACGGTGTGGATACGGAGATATTCTGGATAGGGAGCAAGGCGATAAACGGCTGCGTCGCCTGCAGAGGCTGTTTCAGAAGCGGCGCGGGCAGATGCGCTTTCAACGACGATCCGGTGAACACCGTGATAGAAAAGATCGAGGAAGCGGACGGAGTGGTTTTCGGGGCGCCGGTGCATTTCGCGGGCGTGGCCGGGAACATGCATTCTTTGCTGGACAGAGTGTTTTATGCGGGCAGGTCCTTTGCGGGCAAGCCCGGCGCGGCGGTGCTGTCCTGCCGCAGAGGCGGCGGCACGGCCTCCTTTGATATAATGAACAAGTACTTTACCATTTCGTCCATGCCGGTGGTCAGCTCGCAGTATTGGAACACGGTGCACGGCAACACGCCCGACGAGGTGCGCAGAGACGAAGAGGGAATGCAGATAATGCGTACTTTGGGGAATAATATGGCCTGGCTCATCAAGTGCATAGAGGCGGGAAAAAAGAGCGGGATAGATTTCCCCGCGCAGGAAAGAAGAATAGCGACAAACTTTATTCGGTAGGAGCGGATACCGTGACGGAATTCGAAAGAAAATATTACAGAGACAGGCGCGGCACCGGCTGCGCGAAGTGGGACGGTCTTTCCCCGGAATACGGGAGCGAGCTGCTGTCGATGTGGGTGGCGGATATGGACTTTGCCTGCCCCGACAGCGTGCGCGGGATCATGATGAGAGCGGCAGAGGAAAATCTGTACGGATACTTCATGCCCCCGGCCGAGTGGAATTCGGTATTCGCGGCGTGGGAAAAGGAGCGCCACGGGTATGAGATCAGGCCGGAATGGATCAGGCATACCCACGGGGTAGTCACGGCGATATACCGCTTTATAAGCGCGCTTACGGAAAAGGGCGACGCGTGCATGATACTCACGCCCTGCTATTACCCGTTTATGAGCGCGATCAACGATACGCGGCGCCGCCTCGTATGCAGCCGCCTGCGCTGCCGGGACGGATACTATACTCCGGACCTTGAGGATATCGAAGAGAAAATAAAAAAAGAAAACGTGAAGGCTCTGGTGCTTTCTTCACCTCACAACCCCGTGGGACGCGTGTGGACGAAAGAAGAGCTCGGAGCAATGAAGGAAATATGCGCGCGGTACGGAGCGTATGTCATAAGCGACGAGATACATCAGGATATCGAGCTTTTCGGGCACAGGCACATCCCGACGGCGCTGGCGGGGGGAGACAACGACAGGCTCGTCACGCTGACCGCCGCCACAAAGACATTCAACCTCGCGGGACTGAGCTTTTCCACGGCCATCGCGGAGAGCGAAGAGCTGCGCGGGAAATACGACGAATACGCGCTCGCGCTGCACGGGGGCAGCAATATCACCGGATACTTAGCCTCGATGGCGGCATACAGGGACGGGAAGGAATGGCTTGACGGCTGCAGAGAGCAGATAGAGCACAACGCCCTGCTTTTCAAAAGCGAGACGGAGCGACTGCTGCCGGAGGCGGTGCTGTCGCCCCTCGAAGGGACGTATCTGCAGTGGATCGATCTGTCCGCCTATGCCGAAGCAGACGAGCTTGAAAATATCATGAAAAAAGAACTCAGTCTCGCGGTGGACTGCGGGAACATGTTTTTCCCGCCCGAAGACGGGAAGGACGACTGCCATATACGCATAAATCTCGCGACCTCGTCTTCCAACGCGGCGGAGGCGGCAAGGCGCCTGGGAAGACTGAGCGAAAGGAAAAAACGGAAATGAGCAAAACTCTCGTGCTGGCGGAAAAACCCTCGGTAGGCCGGGAGCTGGCCCGTGTGCTGGGCTGCGGGCGCGGCGCGGACGGATATGCGGAGGGCGCGCGGTACGTGGTGACCTGGGCGCTGGGGCATCTTGTCACGCTGGCGGATCCGGAAGCTTACGATCCCAAATACAAAAAATGGAACATGGACGATCTGCCCATGCTTCCGGAAAAAATGAAGACCGTGGTGATAAAGGAAACGGGAAAGCAGTTTCGCACCGTTCAGGCGCTTATGCGCCGCGGGGACATAGACGAGCTCATTATAGCCACGGACGCCGGCCGCGAGGGCGAGCTGGTCGCCCGATGGATCATGGAAAAAGCGGGCTGGCGAGGTCGTACGAAGCGGCTTTGGATATCGTCACAGACGGATAAGGCCATAAAAGAAGGCTTCGAAAAACTGCGCAGCGCGAGCGAATATGACGATCTGTATCTCAGCGCGCTGTCAAGATCGCAGGCCGACTGGCTGGTAGGACTGAACGTAACGCGGGCTCTTACCTGCCGCTACGGCGCATCGCTGTCGGCCGGCAGAGTGCAGACGCCTACGCTTGCAATGCTCGTCGCGCGGGAGGAAGAGATAAAAAACTTCGTGCCCAAGCCCTACTGGACAGTGCAGGCAAAAAGCAAAAGCTTCACCGTGACGCGCAGGGACAAAAACGGACAGGCCCGTATTTTCGACAAAGAGACAGCTTTGCGGATAGCAGAAAAGCTGAGCGGGAACAAGGCGATCGCGGTCAAGGTCGAGCGGACGTACAAAAACACGCCTCCGCCCGCCGCATACGATCTTACGGAGCTTCAGAGGGACGCAAACAAGAAATACGCCTATACCGCAAAGGAAACGCTGTCGCTGATGCAGAGTCTTTATGAGACTCACAAGGTGCTCACCTATCCGCGTACCGACTCAAGGTATATTTCCGACGACGTTGTTCCCACGCTGCCGGAGCGTCTGTCGGCGATGCGTTTCGGCGCGTATGCGCAGACTGTTTCGGCCATACTCAAAGCAAGACCGCTGCAGACGCGATTTATCGTGAACAACGCCAAGGTCACGGATCACCACGCCATCATACCCACGGAGGAGCCCCCCGACACCATGAGGATGAGCGGGGCGGAGATGAATATTTACGACCTTGTCGCCCGGCGCTTCATGGCGGTGCTGATGCCGCCCTATGAATATGAGGAGCTTAAGCTCACCTTCAGCTGAGGAGGAGAAACGCTCCACGCAATGGGCAGGAGAGTGATCAAAGAGGGCTGGAAAGCGGCGTACGGAGCCTTTGAGCCTTCGGAAGAAACGGACGACGCCGAGGACGAAAGGGAGCAGGAGCTGCCGGATATAAAGCAGGGGGACACGATAGAGCTCATATCCGCGAAAGCCGCCGAGGGCAGGACAAAGCCGCCCGCGCGGTATACCGAGGCCGCTCTGCTCACGGCAATGGAGCATCCCGGAGGCGTGGGCAGAGACAAAGAGCTGTCGAAAACGCTGGAAGAGACCGGGGGCCTCGGCACGCCCGCGACGCGGGCCGATATAATCGAAAAGCTGTTTTCGGCTTTTTACGCCGAGCGAAACGGCAAGAGCATCATACCCACGGCCAAGGGCATACAGCTGGTCGGCCTGGTGCCGGAGGAGCTGCGCAGCGCCGCGATGACGGCACAATGGGAAAAGCGTCTCGGGGCCATCGCGAGGGGCGAGGAACGCTCGGAGCTGTTCGTCGCCGAAATGCGGAAATACGCTTCCCGCCTCGTGGACGAGGTCAAGGCAAGCGATAAAAGCTATGTGCATGAGAACGTTACCAGAGAGAAATGTCCGGAATGCGGCAAGTTCCTGCTGGAGGTAAAGGGCAAAAAAGGCGGGAAGATGCTGGTGTGTCCGGACCGGGAATGCGGCTGGCGAAAAAGCACTTCGGTGGCGACCAACGCAAGATGTCCCAACTGCCATAAGAAAATGGAGCTTCGCGGGGACGGGGAGAAGCGCATGTTCGTATGCGTGTGCGGATTTCGCGAGAGACTTGCCGATTTTGAAAAACGCCGCGAGGAACGCGGAGCGGGCAAGGCCGACGTGTCGCGCTATATGAGAAGTCAGAAGGATCCGGGAGGCAGCACGGCCCTTGCGGACGCGCTGAGGAAATGGCAGGAAGAAAACAGCTGAAAACGGAGGAAAGCCGGAACACGGCGGCGGAAAATATGGAAACGGCAGAGAAAAAGCTGTCTTCAAAACGGATATTTGAGGGCAGAGTGATGACGGTGACTCTGGATGAGGTCAGTGTGCCCAACGGGAAGACAAGTACACGGGAGGTAGTGCATACCGGCGGCGGAGTGGTGATTCTTCCGCTGGACGGCGAGGGCAAAACGCGGCTTGTAAGACAGTACCGCTATGCTCATTCAAAGGCCCTGCTGGAGGCTCCGGCGGGCAAGCTGGAAAAGGGCGAAGAGCCCTTGCCGGCGGCATTGAGGGAACTCAGGGAAGAGACGGGGCTTACGGCGGAGGAAGTGATACCTCTCGGAAAGATATTGACGACGCCGGGCTTTTGCACGGAGGTGCTTTATCTTTTTCTCGCCCGCGGACTGACCCAGGGCGAGACGGACTTCGATGAGGACGAATTTCTCGAAATAGAGTCATACGGCATGGACGAAGTAAAAAAGCTG
>JAGDDB010000024.1 GCA_017958265.1 Oscillospiraceae bacterium
CAGGGGAGGAACGACGTATTTCAGCAGGAACAGCCATACGCGTCCCGCGGCGCAGTCCCGCCCGAATACCGCCGTAAGCGCGGCGCTGCGTCCCCATGCTCCCGTTACAGCGAAGCAGGACGTGAGCGCCCCGCAGCATATCAGGCCGTATTGTGAAATGCGCTCGTACAGCTCAAAAAGCCGTCCGTCGCCTCCGGAGAAGCTCAAAGTCACGGGCAGGCCCGCCGCGGCGGCGGCAAAGGCAAGAATGATCGCAGCGCCCCGTCTTTTCATCCTGCCTCCCGCCTCGGCTTTGCACACCAGGTTTTCCAGCATCGCCGCGGCCGAGGAAAGGGCGGCAAAGAACACCGCCGTGAAAAACAGTACGGACAGTGCCCGGGAGGCGCGAAAGGGCGCAAACATGTTTTCGGCGGCCATGAACAGCAGCCCGGGACCCGAGGCGGGATCGATGCCCGCGGCAAAGACCGCCGGCATTATCGCCGCGGCGGCAAGCAAAGCCGCAAGAGTATCCAGCAGGGGTATCAGCGCCGCTTTTCCGGGCAGCGACATGCCCTTGGGCATGTAGGCGCCGCAGGTTATCATGCAGCCCTGACCGAGCGACAGGGAAAACAGCATCTGCGTGAGCGCGGAGGATACGCTTTTGACGCTCACGCGGCTTAGATCCGGCGTAAAGAGAAAGCGCAGAGCGTCCTTTGCCGAAGGAAGAGACGCCGTGGAGGCAAATATGTAAGCCAGCATCACGAGCAGACCGGGGACCATGACGCGGCACACGGCCTCCACGCCGCCGCGCACGCCCCCCAGAACGGCTGCGGCGGACAGCGCCGTGAAAACAAGCTGCCAAAACACGGGCGAGCCGATCCGGACTCCCGCGTATGAGAAAAGGTATTTCAGCACCGTTCCTCCGAAATAGGAGTAATACGACAGTATGATAAAGCAGGCAAGCTGCGCCGCCGCGCCCGTTACGCCCCAGCCCGGGCCGAGCGAGGCGTATGCTCTCACGGGAGGAAGGGCCGTGCTCCTGCCGAGACCGAGCTCCGCAAGCAGCAGGGGATAGCCCGCCGCGGCAGCGAAGACAAGGTAGAAAAACAGAAACACGAAGCCCCCGCCCATGCCGAGTTTATAGGGGAACCCCCAAATGTTTCCCAGGCCTACGGCGGCGCCCACGGATGCCATGACGAAGCCGAAGGATGAACTCCACTTTTTTTCACGCATGTAATATGCTATGCGCAGATCAACACGCGCAGACCCGCAGGAGCAGGGTAACTATACCGATAGATCGCCTATTTTCGAAATTATCTCCGAGCACAGCTCGCCCGCGGCCTCCATGCTGCGGCTTTCCGCGGTGATATGCAGCAGGTTCTTGCGGTCGGCCGTTATGCGGGCGCTGCCGAGCTCGGTTTTGATCTTCATTCCGCTGACATGCTCCGAGCGGCCGTAGTGCTGTCCGAGGCGCTTCATAAGCTCCGGCGTGCGCACGGATGAAGTCACCACGTTTTCGGTGATATAAAAATCGGGCAGCAGAGACATGAGCTCGCTGAGCGTCCTGCCGCTTTGCACGAGACGGGAGCACAGGCGCATGGCAAGAAAGACTCCGTCCCGGGCAAAGGGAGCGGCCGACAGCGCTTCGACGGCCTCGGCTCCGTCGCGGCCGAGGCGCAGTACCTTTCCGCCCAGCGAAGCCGCGATAACGTCCGCCGTATCGGGAGCGGAATAGGGAAGGCAGACGGTTTTTCCGCCCTCGGCAAGCTCGCAGTATACAAGCGCGCACAGCAGCGATGCGTAAGAGCGCTTTACGCACTGCTCGTCGACCGCTTCAAGGCTCATGCCGCCGCGGGAAAGCCGAAGAGATATCACTCCCGGCGCGGAAGGAACGAGCTGCGCGCCGCGCAGACGCAGAGCGCGGCCGAGAACGCCGTCGCCGGCGGCGGATACGCGAAAGCCGGACAGGGGCGCGGATACGCCCGCGGCGGCCGCGGCATGCGTTTCGCGCACATTGTCGAGATATACCGGCATCCTGCAGTCGGCGGCCGCGGCGCTGACCCTGTCGCATACGCAGGCCGCCTCTATTTTCCGCTGAGACGAACGGGGAAGAGGCAGACCGTTTTCGTCAAAGAAATACATGGCCAGCCTGTCGCCGTCCTGTTTAACGAAAAGGGAGATGTCGAAGCCGTACTGCTTCGCCGCGAAGGCGGAGGTGGCCGGAGAGCCGCTGTCGAGAGAAGCCGTGCTTTTGCCGGCGGATGCGGCGCCCAAAAGATAGCCGTAAGCGCACAGAGCGGCGTAATCGCCGCCGGACGAGGCGGCGGCGACGCGCCTGTCGCTGCCCGATGACGCGCCCATGGACATGCACAGCTCCGGCGTAAGACCGAATACCGCGTCCGAGCGTATGACGGCGTCGCTTTCAAACACGGGACAGATCCCTCCGGCGTCTCCCGTGATGCTGTGAAGAACGACCGAGCCCGCCTCTACCGTTTTGCCCGGCCATATGCGCACGCCTTCGCCTATCAGGCTCCCGGCGCCTATCACGGCCCCGTCGCCCACGACGCAGCCGTCGGCCAGGCGGCAGTTGGAGCCTACGGACGCGCCCGCGCATATTATGCTGCCCTCGATCCTGCAGCCGCTGCCCACAAAGGCCCCGTCCACGATGCTGCCGCTTATCCTGCTGCCTTTGCCTATCCTGCTGCCGCTGCCTATGACGGTCTTGGGGCCTACGGAGCTGCCTTCGGAAACATTTGCGCCGGGAGAAACGAAGTTCCCGCCGTCCGGAAGACAGTCGAAGCTCGTGCGCAGATAGGCGCCGCAGCTTCCCACGTCGTTCCAATATCCCGGGTCCGAGCGCCCGTATATCCGCGCGCCGCCCTCAAGAAGGGCGGGGAACAGCTCCGAGCCGAAATCGCAGGAAGATGAGGCGGGTATGCGCTCAAGCACACGCGGCGAGAGCATGTATATCCCCGTGTTGACCAGGTCGGTGTATATCCTGTCGGCGGACGGCTTTTCGATAAAGCCGGTGACGCGGCCGGTGCTGTCCGTAAGCACGAGGCCGTATTCCATGGGCTCAAAGCATTGCTTGAGCATTATCGTCGCGTCAGCACCGACGGAGCGGTGAAAGGAGGCACTGGAGCGCAGATCCATGCGGCAGGCGTCGTCTCCCGATATGACGAG
>JAGDDB010000025.1 GCA_017958265.1 Oscillospiraceae bacterium
ATACCGCGTATAGCGGCGGAGGCGATAAGACAATGAAAAGCACGGAGCTTGCTTCGGTTTTCGAGAATGCATGGTACAATGACCGCGGCTCGGAAAAAAGCGGAAGAAAAGAGAAATGGAACAAGCGCGCCGAAGAATGGGATATGAAGTACCGCCGTGAAGGCGAGGGAGAGCTTCACCTGCAGAGGATAACGGATACGGCGGCTTTCCTGCGCTCAAAGGGACTGCTCGGGCCGGAATGCGACGTTGCCGACATAGGCTGCGGGCCGGGGCGTTTTGCGGCGGAATTCGCCCGCAGCGCAAGAAGCGTTTTAGGCGTGGACCTGTCGCAGCGCATGACCGAGTTCGGCAGCCGCTACTGCCGCGAGCAGGGGCTTGAAAACACGGAATTCGTCGCTTTGGATTTTCCGAAGGCAGATATAGACGAGCTGGGCTGGAGAGGTAAATTCGACCTGGTGTTTTCGTCGATCACTCCCGCCGTATCGGGAAAAGGACTGGACAACATGATGGCGATGAGCCGGGCATGGTGCTATAACTCATGCTTCGTAAGCAGCTGCAACGAGCTGCAGGACAGAGTGATGCGCGAGGTCTTTTCGCGGGAGCCGAAACGGGAGAAAACAAGCCATTCGCATTGGTTTTTCACTTTGTTCGCTCTGCTTTGGGAGCGCGGATATTATCCGCAGACCAGCTATTACGACCAGCACAGGGAAATAGAGCTCCCTGCGGACAGGAATACCGCCGAGAGATACTGCGAATATCTGCTGGACGAGGAAGGACACGAGGAAAACAGCATACGCGCCGTGCATGAGTTTCTGAAAAGCTGCGCCGGAGACGGCTGCACCGTCAGGGAAGTGAGCGACTGCCGCATGGGATGGCTGCTGTGGGATGTACGCGAGAAAAATACAAGTCGCTGAAGCCGGAAGGCCTTCGGCGGCTTTCCCTTTTCGGCGGAGTGTCACTGCGGACACGCCGGGGTATGAGCTGCCGTCCGGTCATGGTCGGGATCGACAGTCGTGACCCGACCGCCGGCGCGCCGAAAAAGATACGTCGTTTAGGGCCGCTGCGCAAGGCAAAACCGCGCGCTTGCGGCGAAATCGTCAAAGACGGGAGCGGGACTCGCCCTTTGAAAAGGGCAAACGCCGCTTCTTCGGTTGATTTTTCGTTATCAAAGTGCTAAGATTTTCATAAAAAAACCGAAAAGGCGTGATTTGGCTTTTGAATTACAGAACGGTATGGCAGATCCTGGGCAGGGTGCTGTGCACGGAGGCTGCTTTTATGCTTCTGCCCGCGCTGGTATCCATAATATACGGAGAGTCTCCTTTCCATTTCCTCGCCGTGATATTGCTGCTCGCCGCCGCGGGCGGAGGACTGCTGCTGCTGAAGCCCGTGAACACGAGGATATTTGCCAAAGAGGGCTTTCTGAGCGTGGCGCTGTCGTGGATAGCAATGTCGCTTTTCGGCGCGCTGCCGTTTGTGTTCAGCGGCGAGATACCCCGCTTCGTAGACGCCGTTTTTGAAACCGTATCCGGCTTTACTACCACGGGAGCGAGCATACTGACCGATATCGAGGGCATGTCGAAAGGCTGCCTTTTCTGGCGCAGCCTTACACACTGGATAGGCGGAATGGGCGTGCTTGTATTTGTGATGGCGGTGCTGCCGATGGCAAACTCGAGGGGCATGCGCATACTGCGCGCGGAAATGCCCGGACCGTCGGTGGGCAAGCTGGTGCCGAGCATACGCAAAACCGCCCTGATACTTTATGTGATATATATTGCCCTTACCGTTTTGGAAGTGGTGTTCCTGCTCTTCGGAGGCATGTCGCTTCTCGATTCGCTGGTACACGCCATGAGCACGGCGGGAACGGGAGGCTTTTCGCTGCGCTCATTGAGCATAGGGTATTACGACAGCGCGTACATAGACGGCGTGATCACGGTTTTCATGATGCTGTTCGGCGTGAACTTCAACCTGTTTTTCCTCATCGTCACGGGGAAAGCCGTCATAGCTCTGAAAAGCGAGGAGCTGCGCTGGTATCTGTGCATCATCGTCTTTTCGGGCGTTGTTATAGCCTTGAACATCATGCACATGTACGGCGGCCTGCTCAAAGCAATGCGTTTTTCCTTCTTCCAGGTCGCGAGTATAGTCAGCACCACGGGCTTTGCCACGGCGGATTTCGACAAGTGGCCCGAGCTTTCCAAGGCCCTGCTGGTGGCGCTGATGTTCGTGGGCGGCTGCGCGGGCTCGACGGGCGGCTCGGTAAAGGTTTCCAGAGTGATAATACTCTTCAAAGCGGTCAAGCGGGAGATCACGCATTTGCTGAGGCCCCACGCGGTGACGGTCGTAAAGCTCGAGGGAAAGACCGTGGACGATTCGACCGTGTCTTCCTCGTTCCTGTTCTTCTTCGTGTATATCGTCGTGGTTTTGTCCGGCACGGTCGTGGCCGCGCTGGACGGCGCGGATTTCACGACCGCGTTTACGGCGTCGCTTTCCTGCGTAGCCAATGTCGGCCCGGGCCTTGCCGGAGTGGGACCGATGGGCGGCTTTGCGCCTTTTTCGGCGTTTACCAAGCTGGTGCTGTCCCTGTCGATGCTGATGGGCAGACTTGAGATATTCCCCATGATCATCCTCTTCTCACCGCAGTTGTGGAGAAAAAAATAAAAACATCAAAGGCGCTGCCTCCGTTCGGCCGTTACGGCCGTTCGGGGCAGCGCCCTTTCATACGGGCATAAACAAGGAATAAAACTCAGTTTGAAGCGATCTCTCCCGGCCAATCAACTATCCCGCCGAACTCATACACTCGCGTATAGCCGAGCTCGGACAGCTTTTGGGCGGCTTCCTTGCTGCGGCGGCCAGTGCGGCAGTAAAGAAGCAGGAGCTGATCTTTTCTCGCCAGCGGGTCCACCTGGCCGAGTTGGATCTCTTCGTTGGGCAGCAGGACGGCCCCGGGGATATGACCGCTGTCAAATTCATCCTCGCGGCGAACGTCCAGTATCATGAAATCACTTTCGCCGGCCATGAGCTCCAGGGCTTCTTCTGCCGAGATAGAAGTGTACGGTACCGGTCCTACGGCGCCTTCGAACAGCGTGACAAAAGCTTCCACGGCGGAAAGAGGAAGGTACATATCGGAATTGTCGTAAGCCCTTATTCTTTCGCCGGAGGCGTAATCTATTTTGAGCACCGCGCCGAAATCGTCCGGAAGACCGTAGGTGGTCCTGTCGCGGCCGTTGAAAGCGGCAAGGTCGTTTTCACTGACTATCTGCTGCAAGCTTTCCATAAATCCCTCTTCTTGGGTGAAGCTCACGGCTTCGGCCGGAAAGGCAAGAAAGGAACAGACCGCGCCTTTATCGGTGCGCACGGCGGAAAACTCATAGCGAGTCGCCTTTAAAACGCCGATATCCTCCGGCAGGTAGGACAAAAGGGAAACTCTGCATTCAAAGGAGTTTATCTCGTCGGAAGCGATCGACTTGGCGGCGGCGGGATCGCTGCGATCCTCGGTGCCTCCGGGAGGAATGATATCTTCGTCATACGCGGGCGACGGCGGAGGAAAAGCTTGGGGCTCGGGAGAGAGGTCGTTTTTGCCGCAGCCGATCATGACCGCAAGAAGCATTACGGCGATCACCGAGCAGCCGAAAAAGAGGGATATATTGTTCATGGCGTTTTGCCTCCATACCTGCTTTTTCAAAATTATAGCAAATAACGAAGGAAAGGTAAAGGGAAATGCGGCAAACGCCGAAAGCGGCGGACGCATTTCCGTGATTGACTAATCGGCGGCGCCGAGTTAAAATTCAAGAAACGCCGAAGCCGCTTTTATTCAGCGCTTCTCCGAAAAGCACGGAAGGAACGAAGGGTCGGAATTATGAAATACCGCAAGGATAAGTACGGCAACGAAATATCGCTCCTCGGATACGGCTGTATGCGTTTGCCGCAGTCGGGAGGACGCATAGACATCGGCGAGGCCGAAAAGCTGATCATGAGCGCCGTCGAGGCGGGAGTGAACTATTTTGACACGGCATATATCTATCCGGGCAGCGAAGCGGCCCTGGGAGAAATACTTGAGCGCGGCGGAGTGCGCGACAAGGTGTTTATCGCCAGCAAGCTCCCGCATTACCTCATAAAAAGCAGGGAAGGCGCCGAGAAGTTTTTCAACGAGGAATTGAAACGCCTGCGCACCGATCACATCGATTACTACCTTATGCACATGCTCACCGATATCGCCACCTGGGAACGGCTGAAGGAGATCGGCATAGAGGACTGGCTTGAGGAAAAGAAAAAGAGCGGAGCGATACGTCAGATCGGCTTTTCCTACCACGGAAACAGCGAGATGTTCTGCCGCCTTGTCGACGCGCGCGATTGGGACATGTGCCTGATACAGTACAATTACATGGACGAAAATTCCCAGGCGGGACGCAGGGGACTGCGCCATGCCCATGAAAAGGGCATGCCCGTCATGATAATGGAACCGCTGCGGGGAGGCAAGCTGGCAAACCGGCTTCCTCAGGCCGCGCTCGATATTTTCGAAGAATACCCCGTAAAGCACACGGCGGCGCAGTGGTCGTTCCGCTGGCTGTTCGATCAGCCCGAGGTGACCTGCGTGCTGTCCGGCATGAACAACGCGGAAGCGCTCAGCGACAATGTCTTGACGGCCTCCGAAGCCGAGGCGGGAGACATGACGGCGGAAGACAAAGAAATGCTGCGCCGCGCGGCCGAGGCGATTAACGCGAAAATGAAAGTGCCGTGCACGGGCTGCGCGTATTGCATGCCCTGCCCGAAGAACGTGGATATACCCGGCACTTTTTCGGCGTACAACAGACGTTATTCCGAGGGCTGGATAGCTGCCGAAAAGGATTACTTCATGCAGTCGGCCGTCCGGCACGACTCCACCGCCGCGTCGAACTGCGTAGGCTGCGGCAAATGCGAAAAGCACTGCCCGCAGCATATCGAGATCCGCCGTGAACTGAAAAACGCAAGGGCCGTACTCGAGGGACCCGCGTACAAGATCGCGAGAGCGGCGGTAAAGCTTTTCAGGATTTATTAGACCGTGAGCACCGGACGCAAGTCCGACAATGATGAGATGAAAGGATGAGGAGAAGACCATGATCAAAGTAGTCGCGAAATCGAAGATCAAGCCGGAATGCACGGAGCAGTACAAAACGGTAGTAAAAGAACTCATCGAGGAGACGCGAAAGGAAGCGGGCAATATTTCATATACCCTCAACGTGAGCAAATCCGACGAATACCTTTACGCGATGATCGAAGTGTGGGAGGATCAAAAATCGCTCGACGCGCACCTCGCCTCGGAGCATTTCCGCAGGATCATCCCTCAGCTCGGACCTCTGACCGAAGGCGGCTCTCCGCTGGAGATATACGAGGAACTGATCTGACCGCAGAGAACGGCGATAAACCCGACGGGATTTATCGCCGTTCACAATGATTTTCGGATCTCAGCAATAAAAAGGAAGGAAACGTGAAATGAAAAAGATATCGTTCCGCAGACTCTTGCCGGCGCTTCTGACGCTTGTCATGCTTTCGCTGATGATCACGCCGGCCGGCGCGGATGAAGAGAGGGCGGGAAAGAGCACGGAAGAAAAGGCCGAGGCTCTTTATTCCATGGGACTGTTCAAGGGAAAGGGCACTGCGCCGGACGGCAAAGCCGACTTTGCGCTCGGGGACCGGGCCAACCGCAGCGAGGCGGCAACGATGCTCATACGCCTTCTCGGCCGCGAGGGGAAGGCCTCCGCGCAGTACGGAGCCGGCGCGATCTCAAACCCTTTCAATGACGTACAGGGCTGGGCTCAGGCCAACGTGAGCTGGCTGTACGAGGAAAAATACATGAACGGTACCGGAAGCGATACCTTCGGAGGCTCGGATACGATCACGGCCAAACAGTTTGCGGCAATGGTGCTGCGCAGCCTGGGATATCTTGAAAGCAAAGGGGATTTCAAATATTCCGAGGCTTTGGATTTCGCGGTGGAAAAAGGCGTGCTTACCGCCGTGCAGCGCGAGGAATGGGAAAACGACTTCCGCCGCGGCGGCATGGCGGAAATGTGCTACAACGCGCTTTATCTGAATATGCGCGCTTCGGAGCTTACGCTGCTGGACAAGCTGACAAACGACGGCGTTTTTAAAAACACCGATCTTTCCGTGGCGTCGTCCGCTCCGCTCACGCTTACGCTGAAATATGCCGGAGGCGGCAAAATAGACAGATGGAGCATTGAAGAGCCGGTGAGCTCCGGACCCGTATGCGGCGACGTGGACAGCGACGGACGCTGCGAGATAATATTCACCCTTCGCTCCGTATACTGTCTCGACGCGGAGAGCGGGGAGCTTGAATGGTTCGCGCCTTCGGGACACGATGTGACCGAAGGGCTTACCGAGATGAATATATACGGCAGCGATTACACATACTTCGGCGTGCCCTACGTTTCGCCGGAGCTGGCGGACGTGGACGGTGACGGACGACAGGAGATAATCACTTTCCATAACAGCAAGGACAGTACCTTTGTGGGCATATATGACGGCAGCGGAAAATTCAAGCACAGCTTTACGGCGAAGAACAAGGCGTTTGCCGCGAAGGCGGTCGATCTGAACGGCGACGGACGCTGCGAAATAGCGCTGGGAGCCGGAGTGGGCGCAAGCATGGAGCCGTCCGTCGCGCTGTACGATCTCGACGGGAACATGCTCAGCGGCTGGCCGAAGGTATGCGGCTACGGCATGTATTCCGACGCGTTTGAACAGGCGGATCTGGACGGCGACGGCGTAAAAGAGCTCGTTCTGCTCTATGACGAGGAGCATGTGGAGGCATTTCATCTTGACGGCTCCGAGGTCATCGCGTCGGGCGGGATCTACGCGGGCTTTGCCTGGGGCGGACTGCCGGTATGCGAGAGCATAGAGCATGAATACGATCTTGCGCGCTGGGCCGCGAGAACGGACAACGGCCGGGCCAGCGCCACGAGCGATCTGATAATCGGAGACACGCGGGAAAGACGAAACTGCCTTATGGGCACTTACGGCGGCGTGAAGGCCGACGATATGGACGGCGACGGGAAAACGGAGCTCGTATTCACCGCCATGTTCCTTGACGGCGGGCTGGTAATGCGGGAAACGCCCGATACCTTTGACGGCATAGCCAGGTATTTCGCGCCCTTCATACTCAATACGGACCGCACGCGCTATACAAACCCCGAAAAGGGCTTTGACTGGACTCAGATACCCACAGACAGCGGAGAGATCATAGCGATGGGCTCGTCGACGATAACCCGTCCGGAGGTCGCGCCTGTCACGGCGGATCTGGACGGGGACGGGAACAAGGAGATCATCTTCTCGTCTCACGACGGCAAGGTGCACTGCTTCAGCCTGGACGGCACCGAGCACGGGGCATGGCCCTACTCGCTCAACAGCCGCAGCGGCGGGGAAACGGTGACCTTCGCCACGATGCCGGCCGCGGCGGACTTGAACGGAGACGGAAAGCCGGAGGTCGTTTTCGCGACCTATACAGAAAGCGATCAGACGGAGCACAGAGGCAGGCTTTACGTGCTCGATCACAGCGGCCGCAAGCTGGCGGATACGCTGCTCCCGCCCTGGTGGGGTTATACCGGAGAGGGCGACGTCTATTACGCCGACGGCTGCAAGGCGCAGCCCTGCGTGGTCGACGTGGATAACGACGGAAGGCCGGAGATAGTGATCACTACGCTCAGCAGCGGCGTGTGCGTATACGAAATAAACTGACGGCAAATGACCGTGCCGCCTCAAAACGCGGGTTTTGAGGCGGCACGTTTCTGTGCATTCCGGTTTTTTGTTTTCTTCTTATCTCAGCCTGCTCCCATGCGCATCAGCAGGACGGTATCGCCGCCGCGTGATACGCGGATATTCACACCGCCGTCCCGGGCGCGTTTTTGGAAGATAAGGCGGTCGCCCTCAAAGCAGGAGGCGCGGAAAATAACGTCGATGCGGCGGATGTCGAGAGAGCGCAGCTCGGCATTTGAAAAACTGCTTATCACCGAGCGGACGTAAGCGGTGTTGTTCATATGACCGCCCACGTCGATATCCGTGGACAGAACGGTATGCTCAAAACAGCGGTCATTCTCTTCAAAGTCTTCGGGTATGCGCGCATAAGGCCCCGGGCAGGCGGAAGGGCGGGAATAGCTAAGAGAGTCGGGGTATATATCATTCAAAAGCGCGGGCCTGCGCGTAACGGTATTGATGACGGCCCATTCCGTCTTGCCCCGGATCATTACCTCCCCGTCCCGCTCCAGCTCATAGCTGCGGTCGCCGCGTACTTTTTCGGGAGCTTCGGGCCATGTGCGCACGGTGACGGTCTGCCCCATATGCGGGCGGGCGGTGAACTCCACCCGCGTTTTGACGGTAAGCCAGAACAGATCTTTCCCGGTGAGATCTCCGATGCCTATTCCGAGCCTGTCGGCGTGTGCGGAGGCGGCGTTCATGAAAAGCCCGAACGCGTCGTGATAGCTCAGCAGCCCGGACGCGTCGCAGACGGAAGGGCCTATTTCGATCTCTTTTTCGTATATCTCATCCATGAGCGTTTTCCTTTCAGAGTGGTATCCTGCGGACTCTCCCTCCGCTTACAGTGTACAGAATAGGATCAAATGCGGAAATAGTCAAGAGCCCGTACTTGTGAAATGATCGGAGCTGTGATATTATCTCTGCTGTGGTCAAATGGCTTTATTTGGCTGAGAGAAGGGAGTTAATGCACATATGAAGCTTGGAATAGTGGGTCTGCCCAATGTTGGAAAAAGCACGCTTTTCAACGCGCTGACGGGAGCGAAAGCCGAAACGGCAAGCTATCAGTTTTCCACGATCACGCCCAACGTGGGCGTGGTGCAGGTGCCGGACGAGAGGCTGGACCGTCTCGCGGAACTGTACGATCCGGAAAAGGTGACCTTTGCAAGCATAGAATTCGTAGATATCGCGGGCCTTGCCAAGGGCGCGTCCCGCGGCGAGGGCCTGGGAAACAAGTTTTTGGCGCACATACGCCAGACTGACGCTCTCGTGCATGTGGTGCGCTGCTTTGACAATCCCGATATTTACGGCGACGACATGGCCGATCCGCTCAGGGACGTGGATATACTCAATACCGAGCTGGTGCTTGCCGATATAGAGGTAGTCGAGCGCAGGCTTGACAAGGCGAAAAAGAACGCCAAAGGCGACAAAAAATATCTGCATGAGGCGGAGCTTTTCGAAAAGCTGCTCGAGCATCTCAACGAAGGCAGAGCAGCGCGGTTTTTCGACATGGCGCCCGAGGACGCTCCGCTGTTTGCCGACGGCGGACTGCTGTCGCTCAAGCCCGTTATATATGCGGCGAACCTTGACGAGGACGGCTATGCCGATCTTGAAAACAACGAAAAATATCTTGCCCTGAAGGCTCTTGCGGAAAAAGAGGGCGAGAGAGCGATGCCGATCTGCGCGAGGCTGGAGCAGGATATCAACGATCTTCCCGAGGATGAAAGGCAGATGTTCCTCGACGATCTCGGCATAAAAGAGAGCGGACTGAGCCGCCTTATCAACTGCGCGTACGATCTTTTGGGGCTTATGTCCTTCCTTACGGCGGGCAAGCCGGAGGTAAGGGCGTGGACCGTCAAAAAGGGGAGCAAGGCGCCCCAGGCCGCGGGAAAGATACACAGCGATATAGAGCGCGGCTTCATACGCGCCGAGGTGGTGTCTTTCGACGATCTTATGGCCTGCGGCAATATGCAGGCGGCCAAGGAAAAGGGCCTTGTCCGCAGCGAAGGAAAGGATTATGTCGTAAAAGACGGGGATATCATCCTGTTCAGATTCAACGTTTCAAAATGAAAGGCAGAGAACGGATACAGAGCATAGACGCGCTGCGCGGTCTCTGCGTAGTGCTGATGTGCGCGCACCATCTGCTTTACGATCTTACGGAGATACTGGATGCGCCGTGGGTCATTTTCTCCAATCCGGTGTTCGACGTGCTCCACACCGTTTTCGCCGGAATGTTCATTATGCTGTCCGGCGTATCCTCGCGTTTTTCCCGCAGCAACGTCAAGCGGGGGATAAAGGTGCTCGTATGCGCGGCGGTGGTCAGCCTTGTCAGCTGGCTCATGCATTCGCCGATCCATTTCGGCGGGCTGCATTTCCTCGGTACGGCAATGATATTCTACGGGCTTACCGGAAAGCTGTGGGAAAAGCTGCCGGGACCTCTGCTGCCGATATGCTGCGTGCTGCTGACTGCGGCGACCTCCGGCCTGACCTCGGGCAAGGTGACGGACATACGCTGGCTGTGGCCGTTCGGCATCGTTTATCCCGGCTTCTTTTCGGGAGACTATTTCCCGATATTCCCGTGGATCTTCGTTTTTCTGTTCGGAACGTGGCTGGGGGCAAAAATAAAGGAAGGGCGTTTTCCGAAACGTTTTTATACCGTCTGCCCTCCGCTGCTGCCCGCCATAGGGCGCAAGGCGCTCATAATATACATGCTGCATCAGCCGGTGCTGTACGGCCTGACGCTGCTCGCAGGCAAAATTTTCAAAATCATTTAGCCGGGCTTTGCCCGTCGTCCGACTTCCTTTATTATCCGTTCATAATACGCCGCGCCTGTCCGTAGACTATTACAGGATTGAACCTGTATGCGGAAGGTGAGTATTATGGACAGAAGAAAACTCAGTATCGCGATAGCGTTTTTGTTCGCGCTGAATATAACGCTGATCTGCGTGATGCAGACGCAGGCGGTGACATATAAGCAGGGCTCCGCCGGCTCGGTCGTAACGCAGATACAGAAAAAACTCAGCCAATGGGGATACTACAAATATGATATAGACGGCATCTACGGCAGCCGCACCACCGCGGCGGTCAAAAACTTCCAGAAGGCAAACGGCCTGACCGTGGACGGGATAAGCGGCAAGCAGACGCTGGCGGCAATGGGCATAAGCAGCGGAGCTACGGCGGAGGACAATAACGTGAACCTGCTGGCGCGGCTCATTTCGGCGGAGGCCAGAGGCGAGCCATACACGGGGCAGGTCGCCGTGGGAGCGGTGGTGCTGAACAGGGTAGAGCATCCGTCGTTTCCCAACAGTATTTCCGGCGTGATATATCAGTCCGGCGCCTTCAGCTGCGTTACGGACGGGCAGTTTTACAAGCCCGTGGCAGACAGCGCCTACCGCGCCGCGAGGGACGCCATAAACGGATGGGACCCGTCGGGCGGCGCGATTTATTACTTTAATCCCGATAAATCCACAAGCGCCTGGATATGGTCAAGGCCGCTGATAGTGCAGATAGGCAGGCACAAGTTCTGCGCATAAAGGCGCAGGATAAAAATCGGGAGATATCCGAGCGGATATCTCCCGACGCAGGAAAAACCGGACAGAGATCACAGAACGCCGATCTCTTTGAGCCATTCGTTGAGCTTGTCGCCGGCGGAGTCGATATCCACGCCCTTGAAAGCAAAGCGGCCGAGTATCTTGGAAGAGGGGCACAGCTTTATCATGTCGTCGCAGACGTTCTGCATGCCGCCCATTCCGTGGGTGCAGAATACGGCGACATTCTTGCCGGAAAGGTCCGCGGAGGACAGGAAGGTCTTCACGGGGCCCGCGGCGGTGGCGGCCCAGTTGGGAGAGCCGACAAAAACCGTGTCGTACTTGCTCAGGTCCGCGTCGGAGCTGCCCGCTTCGTTTATCTCGGCGATGTCGCAGCCGAGTGCGGCGCTGATCATGTTGGACAGCTTGCGGGTATTGCCGGACTGGGAATAAGAAATTACGA
>JAGDDB010000026.1 GCA_017958265.1 Oscillospiraceae bacterium
CCGCCGTGTTCTCCGCAGATCCCCAGCTTGATATCCGGTCTGACCGATCTGCCGAGCTCCGCCGCCATTTTTACGAGCTTGCCCACTCCGCTGCGGTCAAGGCGGGCAAAGGGGTCCGACTCGAGTATCTTTTTCGAATAATACTCCGGCAGGAATTTCGCGGCGTCGTCTCTGCTGAAGCCGAAGGTCATCTGCGTCAGGTCGTTGGTCCCGAAGCTGAAAAATTCCGCCTCGGACGCTATCTCGTCGGCCGTGAGCGCGGCGCGGGGTATCTCTATCATGGTGCCTATCTTGTAATGCAGCTTCGCGCCCTTTTCTTCGAGCACCTTTTCCGCGGTGCGCACGATAATGCTCTTGACGTATTTCAGCTCCTTCAGCTCGCACACAAGCGGTATCATGATCTCCGGAGTTATATCGATCCCCGTCTCCCGGGAAACGTTTACCGCCGCTTCAATAATCGCTCTTGTCTGCATTTCGGCGATCTCGGGATAGGTCACCGAGAGGCGGCAGCCTCTGTGCCCCATCATGGGATTTACCTCGTGCAGAGCGCGCACGGTTTGTCTGAGTTCTTCCGCGCTTATGCCCATATCCTCCGCAAGCGCCGCGATCTCCGCGTCCTGCGTCGGGAGGAACTCATGCAGAGGCGGATCGAGCAGGCGTATCGTGACCGGCCGGCCCTGCATGACCCTGTATATCCCTTCGAAATCCCCTCTCTGCATGCCCAGCAGCTTGTCAAGAGCCGCTCTGCGCTGTTCGACCGTCTTTGATACTATCATTTCCCGCACGGCGGGTATGCGGTCGGCGTTGAAGAACATGTGCTCCGTTCTCGTCAGACCTATGCCCTGGGCGCCGAAACGCAGCGCCACGGCCGCGTCGGCGGGAGTGTCGGCGTTCGTGCGCACCTCCAGGGCTCTCAGCTCGTCGGCCCAGGCCATGACCTCCGCGAAATCTCCGCTGACCTCGGCCTCGGCCGTGGGCAGCGCTCCGAGGTATACTCCGCCTCCCACGCCGTCAATGCTGAGCACTTCGCCCTCGTTTATGCGTCTGCCTTTTATGCTTATATGCTTTCCGTCTTCTCCGAAGCTGATCTCTCCGCAGCCGGAAACGCAGCATACGCCCATCTGCCGCGCAACGACCGCCGCATGGGAGGTCATGCCTCCGCGCACGGTCAAGATCCCCCGGGCGGCCTTCATGCCCTCGATATCCTCCGGGGAGGTCTCAAGGCGCACCAGCAGCACCGGCCCGTCGGCGGCGTGCTTTGCCGCGTCCTCGGCGGTGAAATATATCGCTCCGCTGGCAGCGCCCGGCGAAGCGGCCAGACCGGTAGTCAGCGGCTCGGCCTTTTTCAGCGCCTGCTCGTCAAAACGCGGATGAAGAAGACTGTCAAGGCTTTTCGGATCGATCTTGAGCAGCGCTTCTTCCCTGGTGCACAGCCCCTCCTTCACAAGGTCCGCAGCTATCTTCACCGCGGCGCGGGCCGTGCGCTTGCCGTTTCTGGTCTGCAGCATATACAGTCTGCCGCGCTCGATGGTGAATTCCATATCCTGCATGTCGCGGTAATGCTTTTCAAGCTTTTCGGCAATGTCGGCAAACTGCGCGTAAACCTCGGGCATCACCCGCTGCAGGCTGTCGATCGTCTGCGGCGTGCGTATGCCGGCAACGACATCCTCGCCCTGGGCGTTGATGAGAAATTCTCCGAACAGCTTTTTTTCGCCGGTGGCGGGGTTGCGGGAAAAAGCCACGCCGGTGCCGCTGTCGTCGCCCATGTTGCCGAAGACCATGGACATGACCGTCACGGCCGTGCCCCAATCGCCGGGTATGTCGTTCATGCGGCGGTATACGATGGCCCGGCTGTTGTTCCAGCTGCGGAACACCGCCTTGACCGCGCCCATGAGCTGCTCCTTCGTATCCTGGGGAAAGGGCGAGCCCACATTTTCTCTGTAAAGCTCCTTGAACATGCCCGCAAGCTTTTTCAGGTCGTCGGCGTCGAGCTCGGTATCGTATTTTACTCCCTTTTCC
>JAGDDB010000263.1 GCA_017958265.1 Oscillospiraceae bacterium
AGGCAGCAGCCCATTATCCAGAAAGGAATAATCAAATTTTCTCACGTCAACGCCTCCTACATGCACATAATTATATCGGTTTATATGCAGATAGTCAAGCCTTAGTGCATATGTTTCAAAGACTATATGCAGGAAAGATAGTGAAGCAAAACGCTATCTTTTTAGACTGCACATCGCTATCCGCGGAACGATAACTATATAGCTCCTTACTCCAACTGTTTTAACCGATTTACGGCTTACGATTTTAAATGCTCTGAAAAACCGCCGAACAGCATGTTGGGATTCCACCCAATTCATTGCTTATATAGAATAGACCCATCACTTGGGGCAAGTTATATTGCCGCCGGGGCGGCAGTTATATTCGCCTTATTCTTATAACGAACTGCGCGAAGTGCAATATAACTCGGCGTAAGCCGAATATAACTGCGAAGCAATATAACTCGCCGCAGGCGAATATAACTGAAAAGGATCGCTGTTTGTGAAAACAGCGATCCTTTTCCTGGTGGACAGTAAGGGACTCGAACCCCTGACCTTCCGCACGTCAAGCGGAAGCTCTACCAGCTGAGCTAACTGTCCGTATCGTCAGCAAAAGAAACTATAGCGCAAATGCTGCGGTTTGTCAATATTATTTTTGTTCCCGGCGCGCTTTTTCGGATGTCCGCCCTTGCATACCGATACGAATTGTGTTACAATTTAACATTGTAAATTAAAAACAGTATCCGAAAGGCGATGATAGTATGTCAAACATCACGATCCACAAAACCACCGCTCCCAAGGCAAAGCCCGATCAGAGCAAGCTGGGCTTCGGAAAGATCTTTTCCGACCATATGTTCCTTATGGATTATACGGCGGGAAAGGGCTGGCACGACGCGCGCATAGTTCCCTACGGTCCCATTTCTCTCGATCCCTCCGCCATGGTCTTCCATTACGCGCAGGAGATATTTGAGGGCCTTAAGGCTTACCGCCGTGCCGACGGCGGCATACAGCTGTTCCGCCCCTGGGCCAACATCCAGAGAATGAAGAATTCCTGTGAGCGTCTCTGCATCCCCGTGCTGGACGACGATCTTTATCTCGAGGCTCTGACGGAGCTGGTCAAGATCGACGCGGAATGGATCCCCACGGAGCCCGACACGTCGCTGTATATCCGTCCCTTTATAATCGCTACCGAGCCTCACGTGGGCGTACACGCCTCCAGCTCGTACATTTTCTGCATAATCACCTCTCCGGTAGGCGCGTATTACGCCGAGGGCCTCAACCCGGTAAAGATCTATGTGGAAAGCCGCGACGTCCGCGCCGTCAAGGGCGGCATGGGCTATGCCAAGACCGGCGGCAACTACGCGGCGTCTCTCCGGGCCGGTGAGATCGCCGGACAGAGGGGCTATTCCCAGGTGCTTTGGCTGGACGGCGCGGAGCGCAAGTATATCGAAGAAGTCGGCAGCATGAACGTCTTTTTCAAGATCGACGGCGAGATCGTCACCCCGCCGCTGGCCGGCTCCATACTGCCCGGAGTCACGCGCGATTCCTGCATAAAGATACTTGAAAGCTGGGGCTACACCGTTTCTCAGAGGCCTCTCAGCGCCGAGGAGCTTTTCGATGCCGCCGCGGCGGGCAAGCTGGAGGAAGCCTGGGGAAGCGGTACTGCCGCGGTCATTTCCCCCATAGGACAGATCGCCTGGGGCGACAAGCAGGAGGATATCTGCGGCGGAAAGATAGGCGAAGTGACTCAGAAGCTGTATGATTACCTTACCGGCATACAGTGGGGCCGCATAGAAGATCCCTTCGGCTGGATCTACAAAATCAGCTGAACGCCGGGGAGGACAGTATGAAAGCCGCTCTTGTTATCATGGCCGCCGGCCTCGGCTCACGCTACGGCGGCGTCAAGCAGATCGCCGGGGTCGGACCCAACGGAGAGATACTGATGCAGTACTCCGTTTTCGACGCCGTCCGCGCAGGCTTCGATAAGGTAGTTTTCATCATCACGCATGAGATCTACGACGGCCTGCACGAGCTGTTCGACGAAAAGCTTCGCGCGAGGGGCGTTGAGGTGCGTTATGTGTTTCAGGATTTCTCGTCCGTACCCTCGTTTTACAAAATACCGGACGGGCGGGTAAAGCCCTTCGGCACCGCTCACGCGGTCCTGTGCGCGCGCGACGCCGTGACAGAACCCTTCGCGGTGATCAACGCCGACGATTATTACGGCGCCGAGGCTTTCGGGACCATCTTCAACGAGCTCGTCGCCCTGCCCGAAACGGGGCGGGCGACCATGGTGGGTTATCGCCTGAAAAACACGGTCAGCGCGAACGGCACCGTCACGCGCGGCATATGCGGGGAAAAGGACGGCCTTTTGACCGCGGTGCGCGAAACCTATAAAATATCGGTTTTCCCCGACGGCAGCATCAGAGATACATACAATGTCCCGGAAGGGGAGCTGCTGGATCCCGAAGCGCCCGTATCCATGAATTTCTGGGGTTTCGCTCCCTCGATATTCGCCGAGGACGAGGCGTATTTCGAACGCTTCCTGCGGTCTCTCGGGCAGGACGATATAAAAAGCGAATGCCTGCTGCCGATGCTGGTGGACGAGCTGATAAAGGCCGGACGGATGAGCGTGAGCGTACTGCACACGGACGCGCGCTGGTTCGGCATGACGTATAAGGAGGACAGGCCCACGGTACAGGAGGAAATAAAAAAGCTCCACGACGCCGGGGTTTATCCGCCCGTGCTCTTCAAATGATATCGCAAAACGAAGAACGGACCGCTGCGAAACACGGGTTTCGCAGCGGTCCGCGTCTTTTTCCGGCACAGCCGGCTGCGCCGGCGATTTTTCAGGGCGTGAAGTATTTCAGTATATCCAGTCTGCCGGCGTCTCTGGCAAAGGCGCCTATGGAGGACATGCCCACCATGTTGGAGCCGTCGAAGCTGAGACCGTAGAATATCCCGCAGTCGTGCATCGTACGCAGGTACATCAGGATTATTCCGTGCCCGCCGGCGGAGGTCTCCTCGACCCAGCTCATCATATAGCAGTCCCCGCGCAGCTTTACGAAAGCGGCGGGCGAGGACCAGACCATGCCGCCCTCCTGATTGTCCAGGAAGATCGTCCATGAAGCGGCCCAGGGAGAGGAATAGACATGCATGGAGGTTATGCCGTTCTCTCCGCCGGAATAGTTCCATGTGAAGGCGCGGCCGACCAGCTCGGTGGTGCGCGTATGGCGCAGACGCTCGGGCGGAGTGAGACCGCGCATTTCGAGCACGCCGAAATACAGATCGTAGCCCACCTCGCGGTTGGACCAGGCGTTGCCTATCTTTGAGTGGAATACCGTGACGCAGCCGTTTTTAAAATCCACTGCCGCGGTTATGCCGCGCCCGTAGGGCGTGCCTGTCTGAACATGGGCAAAGAGGATAAGGTCCTCATCGGGCTCAAAAGCCTTGTAGGTCTCATCGTGCCAGACGCGCTTGCCCGCCTCGCGCCAGCGAAGGGTGCTCAGGCCGGTGATCTGATATTCCCATGCGGGACCGTCGTCCATGCGCAGGGTAAAGCGTATGCCTATAAGGTAGGGACTGTCCGGCATGGAATTGCCCGAGGGCATGACCGTTTCGTCGACTATGGGGAAAGAGTGGGGCTCGGCGCCGGCGTTCTTCGCCTGCTCCGGAGTGATGTCGGGATATTCGCCGTGCACGCGGTAAATGGGACGGCGGCCCTTTTTGACCTTCTCGTCGGGCATGACCATGCTTCCCATTTTTTCAACGTCGTAGCTGCCGCCGTAATCGGTGAATTTGCCGAAGGTCGCCAGCTGCCCGGCAAGCTCGCCCTCGGCGGTGAACATGCGCCAGTCCAGCTTGTCGTGCTCGTCGAAGCCGAGGCGGGCGCCTATCTCCTTCATCCTGAAAAGGTCTATCGCCGCGAGCACGAAGGTGCCGGAAAATTCCGCCTCATTGCGCGCGTAGATATACTGCTCGTCGCTTATCTTGATGTAGTCCGAGGGGAAAGCGACGGTGATGCCGCCGTCGGGCGCGTTGAGCTGGACCATGGTGGAATAATAGCAGGAGTTGGATACGATGAGCAGCTTTTCTCCCCTGTCGTCGGTCCATACTATGCCTTTGTTCTCAAAACGGCTCGTAAAGCCGTGGCGGCCCTCGGGAGCCTTCTTGCCCTTTTCCGCGGCGTAGCCGAACCATATCTCGCGCCGCGATTCGCGCGCGAGCTTGACGGCGGGATCGCTGAACCAGACCTCGAAAACCGTGGCAAGGCCGGTGGAGCGGTCAAGGACCAGATGATATGAGCTCTGGGTCCCGGGAACAAGGCAGCTGACCAGCAGCAGAGAGCGCAGCTCCTGAGCGCCGTAAGCCGTCGTCACGCTCTTTTTGCCGTTGACGCTCAGCGTGACTTCGCGCCCGGAAAAGCTGTACTTCAGCTTGGGACCGCCGTCGGTGACTATGCTGAGCTCCGTGCCCGACAGCTTCGGTGCGGGAGAGGGAACGCGCGGCGCCGGTGCGGAGGCAAGTGCGGAGCCTATCTGCTCCGGAGTCAGGTCGGTATAATTCGTTCTGAACATGTGTCTTCTCCCTTCGTTTATTTAAGGCAGCACCACACAATTCACGGCACACATCTTGCTTGCATGTTGTTGCGTCATATTGCCCAAAAATCCTTGGCAAAACACAAAGTATTACCTGCGGTTTTTTGAACAATCTGACGAAAAATCTGACTGCGCAATCTGCGAACCGGAAGTGTGCGGTATTGCCTTGTATATTTTTGAAAATCATATCATTAAAGTCGGGGATATTCAAGACGTCCCGCTTCTCAACCGGCGGTTGAGAAGCGTCCTCCGACAAATCGGTAGCCAAAAACGACGGTAGGTGATACTATGAACGTGCGTATGATCATGCGGAAAGAAATGCCGGGAAAAGGAGAACGGGATATGGAAAAAAACATCAGTATGGGCGAGGTGATCCGCCGCCTGCGTACCGAGCGGGGCTGGACGCAGGAAAAGCTGGCCGAGCAGCTGCACGTCACGCCTCAGAGCGTGTCAAAGTGGGAAACGGAGCAGAGCATGCCCGACGTGAGCCAGGTGCCGCTGCTGGCAAGGGTATTCGGCGTAAGCTCGGATACGCTTTTCGGCATGGAGAGCATGGAGGAGGAAAGTATGCTGACCACGTCTCTTTATCCGTATGAAACAGATCCGGAAAACGCTCTCGCCTTATGGCGGGAGGTCTATGAAAAACTGTCCGGCGGCGTGAGGGAAAACATATACGGAGAACGGGACGTTTATGAGCTTGTATATCTGGGCTACCGTCTGTGCTGTCCGGAAAGCATACTGTATCATGCCGGCTGCGCCGAAGAGGTGCTGAGGGAAACGCTGAGCTTTGCCCTGAAGCATGAAAAAATGATGGAAGGCTCCCGGGTGCCGGTAAGGGGTGCTTTTCAAAACGCGCTCTGCCTGCTTTACGCCATGGCGGGAGATACGGAAAAAGCAATGAAGCTGGCCTGCGAAAACGGCCTCGATCCGCAGTCTCTGGCGGTGCCGATGGAGAGCAGAGTGTTCTTCCTGGCGGGGAACAGAGAGGCGGAAGAAGGCGCGCTGAGATCGTGTGTGGTGCAGGCATTAAACTATATGCTGGACAGCATCGTGGGACTTGCGCTGAATTATCTGGACAGGGATAAGCCGGAGCGGGCCCTTGAATGCGCAGTCGGCGCCATGGAGATAATTGAACTGATGTGCCGCCGCCGTACGGAGCTGCCGCCGCTGCATGACCGGGACAGGGGAAATCTGATGCAGCTGGCGGCCGTTGCCTGCGTTAAGCTGAAGCGCCGGGAAGAAGCGCTGGCGTGGCTTGAGCGCATGGTGGAAAGTCTCACGGAGCTGCATGAGGGCAGAAAGAGGACCGTAATGACGGCGCTGCTCGATATGGACGGCCTGAATATAGTGAGGATGAATAAAGAGTATATGCGCTTTCGCAGCAAAATGCTCCTGCGGGCGCTTGACGATCCCCGGCTGGAAGAGCTGAGAGATGACGACCGCCGGCGGCAGCTCAGGGAAAAGGCGGAAATGATAGGGATCTGATCATCGACAAAGTCCAAAGGACTTTGCCGATGATAAAAAAAGCGCCCGTCGGGCGCTTTTTTTATGATAGCTTTTTTGCCTTTTTCGTGCGTTCAGTTCAGCTCGGACAGGATACGCAGGCGGCTTTTCTCGGTTTGGCGAAGTATCTCGTCCATATCGAGCGTGGGCCAGGCGCCGTTTTCATACAGTATCCGGCCGTCGACCACGGTCATGCATACGTCGCTGCCGCTGCCGGAGTAGATGAGATTGTTCATAAGGTCGTGTACGGGCTGCCAATTCACTCCGCTTATATCCAGCATGGCCAGATCCGCGCGATAGCCCGGGGCGATAAGGCCGCAGTCGTCCCTGCCCTGGGCAAGGGCGCCGGCTCTCGTGGCGGCGCGGAGAGTTTCGGCCGGAGACAGCGCGGCGGGATCGCCGCTCAGGTTTTTCTGAAGCAGTGAGAAAAAGCGCGCCTCCTCAAGCATGTTGAGATTGTTGTTGCTGGTCACGCTGTCGCTGCCGAGAGCCACGTTTATCCCGCGCCGTATGAATTCGGCGGCGGGGCATATGCCGCTGACGAGCTTAAGATTGCTTTTGGGACAGCTGGCGACGGTCACGTTTTTATCTCTGAGAATGTCCATGTCCTTCTCGTCTGCGGCAACGCAGTGGGCGGCGGTCGTCGGAACGTCGAAAAGCCCGCATTCGGACAGATACTGCACCGGCGACAGCCCGCCGTGCCGCTCGCGGCACTGCCTGACCTCGAGCTCGGTCTCGCTGACGTGGACATGCATCCTCAGTCCCGCTTCGGCGCAGACCGAGGCGAGCGAACGGGCGAGCGCCTCATCGGAGGTATATTCGGCGTGAAGCGACATGTCCACTCTGAGCCGCCCGTCGTCAAGCATATGGAAGCGGCTCACGGCTTCTTCCGTATCCGCATGGCGGGGCAGGGCGCGGCAGTCGCCGCCGCCGGTGAAGCAGACGGAAAATGAGGCTTTCATGCCGCTGTCGGCAAAGGCCCGGCCGGCGCTGAGGCAATCGAGGTACATGTCGCTGCAGCCCACGGCGCCGTAGCGCAGCAGCTCCGCGCAGCCGAGCAGCGTGCCCCAGTAAATATCGTCCGGCAGCAGTTTCGCCTCGAAGGGGAAAATGCGTGTATTGAGCCAATCCTGCAGGGCGAGCCCTTCGCCGTAGCCCCGCATAAGGGACATGGCAAGATGCGAATGGGCGTCGTAAAAGCCGGGAATGAGCAGTTTGCCGCGGCCGTCGACGGAGCGGCCGTATTTTTCCCTGTCGGGCGGCGGCTCGCAGCCCACGTAGCTTATCCGGCTGCCCTCGATGCCCACGTAAGCCCCGGTGAGCACTTCATATTCGGGGGAGATACAGCTTATATTCTCAAAAAGCACGGTTCAGCCCTCCCTGTCGGACGGCGGCAGCATGCGTTCGACTGCGGCCGTTATCAGCGTTTTGAATTTTTCCGCGGCCAGCGCGGCGGTGGCGCCCACCTCCTCCTGGGAGAGGGGGACGGGGGAAATGCCCGCGCCCTTGTTGGTTATGCAGGAAATGCCGCATACCTTAATGCCCATGTGCCGGGCAGCCACGGCTTCGCAGGCGGTGGACATGCCGACGGCGTCGCCGCAGCAGCGTCCCAAGAAGCGTATTTCCGCGGGCGTTTCGTAGGAAGGGCCGGGAAGCTGGACATACACGCCCTCCCTCAGCGCGATGCCGCGCTCATCCGCGCAGGCGCGGATGATATCGCACAGACCGTCGTCATAAATGTTCGTCATATCGGGAAAGCGCGGGCCAAGCCGGTCGAGATTGCGGCCGCGCAGAGGGTTGGCGGGAAAAAAGGTCATGACATGATCGCGTATCAGCATCAGATCGCCCGCCTCATAGCTCAGATTGAGGCTGCCGGCGGCGTTGGTCAGAAAGAGTATTTCGGCGCCGAGCAGGCCCATGAGCCTGACGGGCAGGACCACGTCGGATATATCGTATCCCTCGTAGTAATGGACGCGGCCCTGCATGCATACCACGTCCCTGCCGGCGAGACGGCCGAAAAGCAGCCTGCCCTCGTGGCCGGCGACGGTGGCCGCGGGAAAGCCGTCAATGTCCGAGTAGTCTATTGAGGAAACAAGCTCGAGACTGTCGGCAAGAGCGCCGAGACCCGAGCCCAGCACCAGCGCGAGGCGCGGCTTAAAGGAAGTGACGCTCCGGATTTGATCCCGGCAGCGCAGCAGTTTTTCCATGCGATCGTCTTTCATGTCGTCCTCCGTTGTTACAGGTATTGAACAAGCTCGTCTATCACGCCGCTCATGCGCTCGTCGGACAGACCGAAGTCCATCCTGCGGTAGCTCCACGCGGCCCGGCCTATGGACAGGGCCTGGAAAGCTTTGTGTATCTCGCGGTACCATTTGAGCGTGTCCTCGGGGGTCGCCCTGTCGATAACGCCGTATTCGCCGCAGTAGAGGGGCACGCCGTTTTTTTCGGCGTATTCCGCCGCGGCCGCGAACAGCTCCATATACATTTCCGCGCCGCAGGTCTTTGTTTTGATGCCGCGGTATTCCGCGGTGATGCCCGGATAGATGCGCTCGGAGAATTCAAGCATTTCGGCCATGTCCGATAAATACGGGGTCCTGACCGAGGCAAGCTCCGGCATCCAGCCGGCTCCCTGATGAGTGAAGACCTTGGGATCGTAGTTGTGGAAATTATATACGATGTTTTCGTCGGGCGGAGCGGGGAGCTCCGGGACGGCGACCGCGCTGTTGTAGGAATGTCCGCCTATGAGTATGACGGTATCCGGGGCGTGGGCGCGGATGCGCTCGATGCAGCGCAGAGAGATATCGCGCCATACGGCCGCATAGGAGGGATCGGTTATTTCGTTGAGCAGCTCGAAGGCCAGCATGTCGCTGCGGTCGGAAAAACGCTCGGCGAAGCGCTCCCAAAGATCGTAGAAACGCTTTTGAAGAGCCTCATCCTTAAAAAAGCCGCCGTCGGAAGCGAAGGAATAGCCGAAAGCAGTGTGAAGATCGAGGATCATATTCAGACCGTACTTCGCGCACAGCTCCGCGCAGCGCTCGATACGCCGCATCCCGGCTTCCTTCGGGGTGCCGTCGTTATCTTCCACGAGGATGTAATCCACGGGTACGCGCACATGGTCGCAGCCCCATTTGTTTGAGACGGTATCGAAGTCCGGCTCGGTGATGAAGCTGTCGTAGTGCTTTTCGTCGGGAAAACACTGGCTGAACCAGCCGCCGAAATTCACGCCCTTTTGATGCCCCTGCCATTTTTTCACAGTGGATCCTCCTTTCTTTCAAAACGTCGACAAAATCCAAGGATCTTGTCGACGTTTTATAGCAGACCGAACCCATGCAAACCCGGTTTTGACGGGCAGCTTTCCGCCTGCACTTCGTTAAATACCCGACCATCCGGAAAGGATGCTCTGCGTTTTGCCTCGCGCAGACGCAAATCTGCTCCGGCAAAACTCCTTCGGACTTCAAGCGGATGATATTTCAGGTGATTTTCGGCCCGCCGATCGCGGGCGGGCTGACGCCCGCCGAGAGCGGAGAGACGAAAAGCGCCGAAAGAGCGCCGTTTGAAGCATGTTCGTATAGGTTTATAACCCATCAGCGATTTTTCATTTTCTTTTTCATGAAACGGTATATGGGGAAATACAGTATTATCACCATTGCGGCGCTGAAGACCAGATCCATGACGGCGTGCTGCTTGATGAGCACCGTGGAGGCGCTTATGAGCAGCGCGAGCACGACCGCCGCGGCGCGCAGCACGGGGGAGCGGAGCGTGGGCGTATCGAAGAAAGCGAAGACCACGCCGAAGGACGCTACGACGTGCAGGCTGGGAAGAACGTTGGTATTGGTGTCGGCGGCGTATATACCGGCGCAGAGGCGGGTAAAGATATCGTCATGCGCAAAGCTTGCGGGACGCAGATCCTGCCCGTTGGGGAAGGCGAGAAAAAATACCATGCTCAGCGCGTACGCCGCGGTCAGAAACCACATGTAGCGCCTGAACGCGTCCCCGTCCCGGAACAGCAGCCAAAAGCCCGTAAAGGCGAGCAGAGGGAACCAGGACAGATAAAAAACGACGAACTGACTTACAAAGGGTATGGCCTGGTCAAGCGCCGTCTGCGTGGGGAAATAGTTGTTTACGACGACACGCTCGGGTATGTAATACATTATAAGTATGACGGGAAGGCAGAGAGCCCAGTAAAAATGGGTGCTGCCCTTGAAAAAGCTTTTTATTCTGTTCATGGCGAAACATCGTCCTCCATCTCTCCGCCGGCGGAGCGGAGTCTGAGCTGACGGAAGAACCTGACGTTATACAGCACGAAAGAAACGATCATCATGCCGCCGCATACGGCCACGGAGATATGCGTGACTATCGGGGGAAGCTTGGGGATGGCTATATGCACCACCAGGGTGGTATAGACAAGGATGGTGCAGAGCTTGCCGTACCACCTGGAGCTGTTGACGACGCCCGCTTTTTTATACAGCTTGTACCCGGAGGCGATCATGACGGCCTCTTTGACCACGAGTATCCCCGCGAGCAGCGCGATCAGCGGAGTGCGGTCGGCAACGCAGAAAATGAGCACGCCCTGAGTAAGCTTATCGGCAACGGGATCGAGCACCTTTCCCAGATCGGTGACCATGCCGTAGCGGCGGGCAATCTTGCCGTCGGCTATATCGGTAAGTCCCGACAGGGCGAGCACGCCCAGCGCGGGAACGGTCTTGCCGCGAAGATACAGTACCGCGCACACGGGTATGAGCAATATCCTGAAATAGCTCAGGATATTGGGAATGGACAGAGCCTGTTTTCGCAAAGGTTGTTTGTTGTTCATTTCCGGTCCTTTATAATGATCGTGCTTCGAGCCCGGCGCAAAGCGGCCCGAGACTGCGCCCGCAATGCGGTAGGGGCACAGTTACCATTCATTTTACCTCAAAGCGCCGTGAATATCAATGATTTCGTAGTCCGTTTTTGAACTGAAGCAGTCTTTCAGCCCCTCCGTGATGCAAAGCCTGCCGTCCGAAGTATACAGCACCAGCTGAAACATGCCGCTGTGCAGGCGCCAGAAATCCAGTGCTTTGTCGCAGCCCATGACGAAAAGAGCCGTGGAAAGCCCGTCGGCGAGAGCGGAATCGGGACACACGACGGTCACGGAGGCAAGGTCGCTTTCGGCGGGCCGGGCGGTGGCGGGATCGAAGATGTGGTGCCAGCGCACGCCGTCGCGCTCGAAATAGCGCTGATATGCCCCGGAGGTGACTATGGATGTATCCGTGGCGGATATCGTGCCTATATATTCTCCCGGTATGTCCGGGGATTTTATCGCCGTGCGCCACGGTCCGCCGCCGGGACGGCTGCCGAAGAGCAGGATATTGCCGCCCAGGGCTATTATCCCGGAGCCGACTCCGCAGCTCTTCATGATCTCCGCTGCTTTGTCGGCGGCGTAGCCCTTGGCTATGCCGCCGAGGTCTATCCGCTGACCCTCGCCGAGAAGGGCGGAGTTTCCGCTGAGAGTCACGAGACTGCCGTTTGTCAGGGCAGCGAGCTTTTCAAGCTCATCCGCGGAGGGGACGCGGTAATCGTCGGTATAAAAACCCCAGGCGTCCACCACGGGGGATATCGTTATATCGAAGCAGCCGCCGGTAAGCTCATATATCTCCGCTGCCTTTTCAATGACCGCCGCGCTGTCCGCGGATAATTCGGCGCTGCCGTTTGCGTTGAGACGGGATATTTCGCTGTCGGGCAGGGTAACGGAAAAAAGCTCCTCAAGGCGGTGGATCTCGCTCTCTGCCTTTTTCAGGGCGGCGTCCGCTCTGCCGCCGCAGGCGGTAAGGGTCATCACGGTATCCATGGCGATAAAGCTGACGCTTTGCTTTTCGCTCGCGCAGCCGCAGAGGAATACAAGGATAAACGCCGCCGATAAGGCAATAAATCTCTTCATGTACGCAGCCGCCTTTCAGCCGGGATGCTCCGCGGACTTTTCCGGAGCGTCCTCAAGGCGGTAATAATACCAGCCGTCGCGGCCCTCGGGCCCTCCGCTGCCGCCGGTAACGGTATTGAAGCCGCCCCAATAATAGTCGTAGGGGGACTGAGCGCCGCCGTCGGATATCCTGAGAGCGAAAGGATCCGTCCCGAGCATGGCGTCGGTCCGCTCGGAGAGCGGAGTGCCGTCAAAATAATGGGTAAGGTACTCCGCGTTTCTTATGAACTGCTCGGCGTCGGACCCGTGAGGATCGCCTTCGGCCGCCACGGGGCGGTAATTGAAGCGCAGAAGCTCGCTGCCGTCCCAGCCCAGATTGTCGTAGACCGAGCGGACTATCTCAAGGCTCAGAGCGTCCGACACGCTGCCGTCGTTGTAATCGTTCGGCGTATTCATGAGTATCACCGCCCGTCCCGCCATGGTGGCGAGCAGATCGGTCTGATCGTAGGGCAGGCGCGCGGCATAGCCGAAAGCGCCGGGCAGGCGGAGGTATGCGCGGCCGGGAGTCATGAAGCGGGCGAAAAGAGACCTTTCGCGCACCCTGTTGTGGCGCACGGAATTCCCGATGGTCTCGGTGCCGCCGGCGACGGTCACGGCATGGGCCGCGTCGCCGCTGTCAAAGGGAGTGCCGCGCCAGTCGTGCTCCTGGCCGATATAGACGTATCTCCACGGTGACAGCCCCGTGGCGCCCGAGGCGCCGGGGATGCATACGCTTATGCGCTCGTCGAATACCGCGGCGGCAAAGGCGTATTTCCCGTTTATGGAAAATCCGGTGACCGCCAGCCTGTCGGGGTCTATCGCCGTGCCCAACGCGCGGACCCTTTCATCTTCGGATGAGGCAAGGCTTTTCAGCGCGTCTATGGTGCGCGTGGCGGCCCAGGCCGCCGCCATTTCTGAGCTGACCTCGCTCAGAGCTCCCGCGCCGTCGCGGCTGTAAGGATACAGCCGGTAAAAGCAGCCTCCGCGTTTTCCCCATGCGTAATCCGTGGTGCGCACGTCGCCGTCGCTGCCCGCGGAGAGAGCTGCCACGGCAAAGCCGGCGTCGCGGTAAAAAGGGTTGTCTCCGTCATAACTGAGAACGACGGGGAGGCGGCCGGTACGGCCCGATGCTTCAAGCTGCCGCGGGGTGGGCATATACAGCGTGAAGGGGAGCTCGGCGCAGACGGAGCCCACGGTAATGTTTATATCGAACCTGTCCGCGCTGCAGGTATGTTCGACCGTCCACGGCATGCCCCACAGCTCGGTCTCTTCCCTGTCGCCGGGGTCGAAGTGGGCGCTGTGGACCACCTCGAAGGCGTCCGGGGCGCCCGGCTTGAAGCCGTATTGGTAAAACTGCGCCAGCGTGAGTATCTCCTCGCGGCGCTCGGGCCAGTCTTCGCGGGTCTTTACCCTGCGGCCGCTCCCGAAAAAGGCATAGGGATCCGGAAGAGTCATGAGCTCGGGGAGCTCCGCGGGGTCGGGATAGCGGGTATCCGCCCAGCGCAGGCCGGCTATGGCGGCTTCCAGCATATCCGCGCTCCTGTCGGCCTCCGCTTTGTTTCTGCGCCCCTTTTTCTCCGCGTCGAGACAGGTTTCCGCGCGTGCGCGGGCGAGATCGAGTATTTTTTGAGTCTCTTCGGTATACACGCCCTTTTGAAAGGCGGGGGAATCAAGAAAACGCAGCGCCTCGCGCAGCCGCCATGAGCTGTAAGGGAATTCGCTTTTGCCGTCCCGACCGGTCAAAGTGACGCGGCCCCAGTCGACGTTTACGGGGCGCTCGTGATCGAGCTCGGAATACAGCGTATCCTGACAATGGCTCCAGAAGACGCTGCCGGTGCGCCGCGAGCCGTCGCAGGGGCATATCTGCACCTCCAAAGACAGCTCCTTGCCGTTTTCGGCGCCCAGCCCCTCGATATTTACCGCGAGCTCGACGTTGTAGCCCGTGACCCTGCCCTCGGCGTCGGTCACGTCCCGGGCGGCCCAGGAGTCTATGCGGTTGACATAATATGGATTTTCGGGGGCGAAGACCGAACTGAGGGAGTCTATAAATCCGTTGACGAAGTAGGTCAGCTCACCGTCGGCGCTGATGTTTATCACGCCCTTCGTGTCGGTCTCGTATACCGTGCGTTCGTTATACAGCTCTATGCCCACGCATACGCTGTCGCGGTCGGAGGGCGCGACGGGCTGCCGGGACACGGCCCCCGAACGGGGAAAGGCGCCGTGGGAAACGGAGCTTTTTCTG
>JAGDDB010000264.1 GCA_017958265.1 Oscillospiraceae bacterium
ACCCATACGGCGACGTCGTCCGCAGAGGCGACCTCGTCGCCCGTCACCGCGATCTCCGCCGCGCCGAGGCTGCCCCCGCTGCAGGTCAGCCCGTAGTATTTCCCGTCATATTCCGTTACGATCAGGTATTCACTGCCTGCCTTCAGTTCTCCGGCCTTCACAAAGGCCGCGCCGGGATCGGTCCCTGCTGCAAACGCTCCGCCTATCAGAGAAACGATCATTGCGAGGATGAGCAGTACGGAGCTGATTTTTTTGCCTGTTTTCACATGTTTCCTCCTTTTTGTTTTTTAAGGCGAAGGGAGTCGAACCTCTGCCGCCCGGGAGCGTATCTTTTCGGCGCTTTTTGCCCTTTTTTCTTTGCAAGGCGACAGCCCGTCAAGGACGGGGAGACGAAAAGCGCCGAAAGAGCGCCGTTTGAAGCGTGTTCTTATAGGTTTCGTCTGCTTAGGAATATTATATTGGAAACCTATGTCCTTTTCAAGCTTTTTCATGCATTTTTCACAATTCGTGCTTTGATTTTCCGCGGGTAACCGTTTTTCTTCGCCGGGAGCTCATTGCCGCTTGGGTATTCCTTTTTGCGGCGGGATGGTATATAATTTATGTAAAAACAATTCAAGGAGGGGATCGGCGCAATGATCAATACAAAGCACCGGATCGAATTCGACCCGGAAAAGTGCGTGGGCTGTCAGCAGTGTTACAAGTCCTGCTTCGTAGACGTGATACGCTGGGACGCGGAATCCAAAAAGCCCGTATTCAGGTACGTCGAAGATTGCGAGCACTGTTTCTACTGCCAGAGCGTATGCCGTAAAGAAGCAATACGGGTGATCCCGGATTACTCGAGCGAGCATTTGCTTCAGCATTTTGATGCGTACAGGTGAGGTGAACGAAATGAGTGAATGGAAGAAGCTGAGCTGTGATGTCCTGGTGATCGGCGGCGGTATCGGCGGCCTCTCCTGCGCCACAGCCATTAAAGAAGCAAATCCCGACATTGACGTGCTCGTAGCGGAAAAAAACTTTGCGGGCTATGCAGGCAAAGCAAACCGCGGCGGCGGAGTACTGCAGTATTTCGATCCGGATAAGATCGACCCCAAAGAATTTGCTGCCTATCATACCCGTGAGATCGGCGGATGGTTCACCGATCAGGAGCTTATGGAAAAATATGTTTCCATGAATACCCCGATGATGGAGCGTCTGATCTCCTGGGGCGTCAACATCCCCAAAGCGGACGGAAAATTCATCGGCATGAGCATGGGAGGCATGACCTCCATGATCCGGGTGGATCTGGATATCACTCTCAATGTTCGCCGCACGGCCGAAAAACTCGGCGTGCGCTTCATGGACAAAACCGTCATGGCCGAGCTGATCACAGCCGAAAACCGTATCGCCGGCGCCGCCGTGTTCAGCGTGATCACGGGTGAATTCTCCGTTATCGGCGCAAGGAAGGTCGTCCTTGCCACGGGCAGCCAAAACTACCGTATGGGCTCCATGTGGTCCAGCGGCCGCGGCGACGGCATAAGGGCCGCTTACCATGCCGGCGCGGAGCTGCGCAACGCCGAGTTCGGCAACTTTGCCCAGCTTGTAAAGGTCCGCAGCCACAACGAAGTGGTATTCGGCGAGAACTTCATGTATAACGCCAAGGGCGAGCATATTTCGGAAAACTTCCTGACGAACGGCCGTGAGACCGATATCAACAGCACCGCCGTCAGGGAATGGTACCTGCAGATGAAAGAGGGGAACGGCCCCGTGCATCTGGAGATGGGCTTCCCCATGGGCGGACCTCCGATGGGCGGACCTCCCGCGGGCGGCCCCCCGACCGGCGGCTTCCCTGCCGGTGGGCCTCCTATGGGCGGCGGGCCCGCCGGAGGACCCCCGACCGGCGGCTTCCCCGCCGGAGGGCCCCCGATGGGCGGCGGGCCCAATGACGCGGGAGCCTCGAGAGGCCCCGGAGCGTTTGCGGGGCAGCCCTATGCCGAGCGTTTCCGCGCTCTGAACGACGGCTCCGGAGACACGGTCGACAAGGATATGGAGGTCTGCCCCATGCTTATCGGCGAGCAGTCCTGCATCCGCGTCGATCACGGCATGAAGACCACTGTCGACGGTCTCTACGCCATCGGCGACTGCAGCTATTGCGGCTCCGGTCTCGCGGGCGCCGTGCCCGCGCCTCCCGGCCGCAACCGCGGCTCCGGCATACTGAACGCCGTGTTTGCCGCCCTCTGCTGCGCGGAGGATATAGGCGGATCGGACCTCAAAGCAGACGCCGCCCCTCTCTGCGACGAGCAGGCCGAGGCCGTGTTCGCTCACATAAGCGGACTCATGGCGCGCTCCGACGGCATAAAGGCCGAGGATGTCGTCGCCCTTGTGCAGGAGGCCATGGCTCCCGTGGAGCAGAGCGTTTACATGAGCGCCGAGCGCATCGAAGCGGCCCTCGGCATCGTAGCGAAGGCAAAGAACATGCTGCCCGAGCTTAAGGCGGCGGACATACATGAGGCCATGAAGTGCCTGGAGGCCGAGTCCATGGTGCTCTCCGCGGAGCTGCATTACCGCACGAGCGATATGCGCAAGGAGTCCCGCGGATGGTTTTTGCGCGAGGATTATCCTTACACGGACAACACGGACTGGCTCAAATGGATCATCGTCAAAAACGAAGACGGCGAGATGACCTTCCGCACCGAGGAGCTGCCCATTGATAAATGGGATACCAAGCCCACTCCCATGGTCCCCATTACCGAAGAGGAAAAGAACGGTCCTCTTTACAAGTATTATATCCGTCCCATGGTCGCTCCCGCTCCCGAGAAATACAACATGGCCGAGCTGCCGTCCGATCCTTCTCTGGGGCTTTTGGCCGAAGACATGAACAAGCTGCTGGACCCCGGCTATCTTCCCATTGAGGTGGGCTTCTGCCAGCTCCCCAACGGCTGCTCCATGCTGGCCAACCTCACACCGATGCCGGGCGTGACTCCGGAGATGTTCGATTTCTGGTTTGCCTGGCACGGCGTTGAGGCCATGCGCTACAAGATCTGGAATCACGATGACCACTACTTCGTTCAGACGCAGAATCCGGAGAAGGCTTTGGACAAAACTCTCAGCCTGAAAGAGCGCTATTGGGATACTGTACACCATGTGGAGGAAGACTGCGGCATGGGCAAGCAGACCATAATGATCGGCTTCCGCAACCCGGCAGATATAGGCTTCGATCCCGAGAAGCTCAAGAACTTCAACGGCACCGTGGTATGCTCCGGCAGCGAGCAATCGCCGACCATAATGGTACACTGCCTGCGCGCCGTACCCGGCGGCAGCGAGCTGCGCTCCCGCTTTTTCATGGGCTACAACGTGGTCAACGGCAAGCCTCACAAGATGATGCCCGACGGCATAAAAATGCCGCTCGAGCCCGTTCAGGCTCTTCTTAAGCACAATATCAAGGAATTCACCAATCTGGCCGCCATTCTCCCCGAGGTTTACCGCGAGTTCATCGACGACTTTACGAAGTAGAGCCCCGGGCAGACGGTCTCATCAAAAGCAAGCGGCATACGAGCAAAACAGCCACGGAAAACCGTGGCTGTTTTTCAATTCATGATTCAATCATCTGTTTCGTAATAATACGAATAATCGATTCCTTTCATAAATACTTCTCGATCGTCAATTCTGTCCGTTAATGCTGCGAATAGCAGCTTCTTAATATATGTGCCATCAACAACACTTTGTTTCATTGCATCCAGGTATTCTTTTTTATTGATTTTGCTCCAATCAATACATTTGGATAAATTCTTCCTAAGGATGGTATCCAGCCAAATGCGTGTGCTTCTTCCGTTTCCTTCACGGAAAGGGTGCGCTACATTCATTTCAATATATTTGTCAATAATACGTTCAAAAGAGTCCTCCGGCATTTTTTCAATGGTTTTAAGCGTTTCATCTAAATACAACGCGTTTGCAAATTGAAAACCATTTTTAGATATGTTAACTTTCCGTATTTGTCCTGCAAAATCGTATAATCCTCCAAACAAGAAGGAGTGTATCTGTTGCAGACCTTTCACTGTACCAATTTCAATTTCATTAAGTAACGGACTGCCAAATAACGAGTACGCTTTCTTTTTGCTTTTTCCGTCTAACGACTCATCAGAATTGGTAAACCATTCTATAAATTGAGAACCTACTCTGGCAGGAAATTCCGATGCTAAGATTACGATCCCCTCTGCTGTCAGAACATCCGAAAGGCGCTTTTTACCATCAGGTGCAGTTATTTTCAACTGGGTAGTGCCACTAACCACTTGGCTGCCTTCTTTTTTCAGCTTATTCTTCAGATATTTCCAGTAATTTCTGTTTTTTTCGTAATCGTCAACGCCGCGAATTGCGGCAACAATGTCCAACACACTGAAATACCATTTGTTTTTTTCATCGTTCCAAACGGCTCTTACACGAAAATTGTTATAATACCTGTCAGACATCTTGATTTTGTCCTGATTATGATCCTTCTCCATATTTATTATCACCTCTGTATTAGATACGATGATTTCTTTTACGCCATTAGCTGACGATCCAATCAAATACGCGTGAAATGCTCATAGAAAGACAGCGAAAGACCGGCTTACAGTACCGTCGCCGTCTCTTCCACCGGTTTTCTCTGAAAATGCCACGGGCTGTGTTTACTTCCATCAGATGGATATCCCATAGCATAGAGCTTTCTCCAAACCCTCAACCATTAGCTCGATTATTCATTCAATCGTGTATTACAGTTTATCCTCGCTATCCGGGATAAACTCCATAATATCATCAGCTTTGACATCCAGCGCAAGGCAAATGCGACCGATCGTATCTGTAGTGATATCTTCGCTATGATTTAACCGGTACATTTGATATTGTGTCAAATGAGCGGCTTCTTGCAGATCCTTTTTCTTCATGTTCCGATCGACAAGAATATGCCAAAGTTTTTTGTAGCTTATAGCCATAATTGTTCCTCCTAAACTCATTTCCGGAACCGTGCAAAATAATACAGTATAATTGTACCACGTTTTTGCTGAAAAGCAATGATATTATTGATATTCCGACAATATCTTTGTAATTACGACCGTATGAGAAACTCAATTATTCAAATCCAACCTACCGACAATTGCAACAGCTGTGCAGATACCGCATTGGTATCCGTATACCGGAACTTTGAAAAGCACTCGCGGATCGGTGACCGTTTTCCGCCCTCTGGGCGAATACGCTTCATACAGTTTCCTGTAGTCCAGTTCCTCAAGCCGGGCGCTGGTCAGCCGCACGGGTGCGTCTTCCGGTAAGAAAAGTTCGCTGTTTAGTGTGAATACTACTTGACCTTCCCGCTCGGTCATGTTACACTGAACTCGCGTTTTGTGTTGTTTCACACCAATAGCTTAACGCAAACAGAAGCACCAGCCAAGTCCTTTTTGGACAAAGCTGGTGCTTTTGTTATTGCGCGCTATTTTGCAACG
>JAGDDB010000265.1 GCA_017958265.1 Oscillospiraceae bacterium
ACCGGTCTTGTGAACAACGAGTACGGCTGGTGGTATGTCACTGGCAACAGGCTGGACTTCGGTTATACGGGCCTTGTTGAGAACGAAAACGGCTGGTGGTACGTGGTGAACGGACGACTCGGCTTCGATTACACCGGTCTTGTGAACAACGAGTACGGCTGGTGGTATGTCACTGACAACAGGCTGGACCTCGGCTATACGGGCCTTGTTGAGAACGAAAACGGCTGGTGGTACGTGGTGAACGGACAACTCGGCTTCGATTACACCGGCCTTGTGAACAACGAGTACGGCTGGTGGTATGTCCGTGACAGCAGGCTGGACTTCGGCTATACCGGCCAGGTGACAAATGAGTACGGCACCTGGAACGTGGTCAACGGACAGGTGGTGTTTTAAGGGACAGGCGCCGGGGAGCCCGGAACGGGGCTTGTCTGCGAAAAAGATCACGTATCTCCGATATCTTCTCTTTCCTCCGAAAAACGGGAGAGGAGAAGAATGAAGAAAGAAAAGCAAAAACCGGAGAAGCGAATATAAACGGTACCCGCGAGATCCGACAGGTTCGGTTTCGCGGGTACCGCTTATTATTATCTCTTTTTTGCGCTTTGCTTTTGTCCCGATAACGCGGGGAAAACGAAAAGAGGAGAGCTGAAAAGGGGTAAAGAAACCGTCCTTGCCGACTCAGCTCCCGGCCAGGACCTCCGAGGCGCGGGTGACGACCGCCTCTGCCTCGGGATCGAGTACGATGGGGTTCATAAGCTCTTTATTGCATTCAAGCATCATGCCGTACAGCTCCGAAACGCCGGCCGCTGCCTCCTTATCCTCGACATAGCCGTCAAAAAGCTCGATGATACCGTTCCATATCATGGGATTGGCGCGATTGAAGCTCACTCCCTTTTTCGCGGCATACACCGCCCTTGCGTAATCCCCGTCGGATAAATGGAAGCTGACCAGGTACGCGTGGGCGGAGTTGGAGGCGCGGTCGGCGAGCTCGTCGGCGTATCTCAGGGCCTTGGCGCGGTAACGCGAGCCGGCGCCGGCGCTGTTGAGGACATAGCTGAGCTTATAGTCGGCTTTGTCGAACGCATCCATGCCTATCGCGCTGTCAAGGGCAGAGTAAAAATCCGTGGTTTTGCCGACATTGGCCCGGACGGAACTGCCGGAGATCATGTTCAGGGAAATAAGCACGGCAAATGCCGCGAAAACGGCAAAGAAGGACCAGCGGCTTTCTTTTTCTGCGGCGGGCTTGCCCCAGCACAGGGAAATGAGAGCAAGCAGCGCCATCGCAAGAGGAATGTACACCGAAGCTGACATGACCACCTCCATCACGCTGTGCAGGCACAGCATGGCGAAGCAGGCGGCCGCGGCGGGATAGAACAGGCGGAAAGGCGCAGTTCTGCGGCGGTTTTTGATAAGAAGGACAAGAGAGGATATCAGAAGGCCGACATAAGCGATAAAGCCGAGGATGCCGTTGTCGAGCAGCACCTGAATATAGTGATTGTGAACGTATTTCGTCATGTAGTAAAAGTCCTGATATCCGTAGCAGAGGGATTCAAAGGAACCGAGGCCGCTGCCCAGGAGGGGACTGCGGCGGAACAGCTTCATTCCGTCGGCAAAGAAGGTGGTACGCTGGATGGCGTTTTCGTTGGCGCGCAGGCCCTGCATGCGGTTGGCTATGAAGGAGGGGAGCAGCCTGTAATTCAGCTTGAGCTTCGTGCCGTCGGAAAGAACGGCGCTGTCGAGCACCGCCCCGGTATCGCTTTGGAAATTGAAATATACCACCAGGCTGTCCTCGGGTACCGTAAAGGCGCAGCTGTCGGCGCTGCCGTAATACAGTACGGTGGAAGTATGCATCATCGTCTCCGACGCGTTTTGACTTTCAACCGTAACATTCAGTTCGCCGGTGTGATCGCAGGAAAGCGTATAGCTCCCGGCGTCGGGATAAGCGGAGCGGCGCAGTACGGAGCCGGGGGCGAAGTCCTGCGGCCCGGAAACCGTGAGAGCGGCCGCGGCATACACGGCGGCGAGCAGCACGGCCGCGGCAAGTATGGCGGGGAACAGCCTGCGGCTTTTTTCAAGTCCCGCACGGACGCGCGGGAAGAGATACAGTTCGATAACCACGCATGCCGCTGCGCACAGCAGCAGGGTGATAAGGGGTATGGCCGAAGCGGAGCCGTCGGCCTCGTAAAAGCGGAAGGAAACAAACACGGCTGCCGGCACGCATACGGCGATATACAGCATCCTTACGAATGCGGAAATGCGCTTTTCGCCGGCGGCGACAAGGTAAAGTATCGCGGATACGGCGAAAAATCCCGTGGCGCCCATACTGAACGCCATAACGAAGGTATAGCTGCAGAAAGCGGCGCAGATACAGGCGAATATGCGCCGGCCGCGGCTGTCGGCGCTTTCAAGCAGATATAGAGAGAAAAATATGCCGAATGACAGCACACCTGCCAATATGTTGGCGTTTGCGAATATGCCGGTCAGTCTCGTGCCGCTTTCAAAAGCGACCAGGTCCGCGTCAAAGCCGTGTATGAGCGACATCAGCGGCTCGGTGATCCTGAGCGTGGCAAGATCCACGCTGAGCAGCGCGTAAAAAGAGCATACGGAGACCACCGCGACGGCGGCGCGCCTGACAGCCGCTTCGCTGCGTTCGGAAAACGCGAGCACGGCGATATAGAAGAACGCCCCGATAAGCAGCTTGTTGAACTCGTTGAGATAGAGCTTGCCCGCGGCGGCCCATATGAGAGACAGGGCGACAATGACGAAGTAGGCGGCGGCAAAGACGGACTGCAGCGAAAGGTTTTCGCGGAGCCTTTTGTGCCTCAGCAGCAGCACCGCCGCTCCGCCCAGGCAGAACAGCACACATATCAGCTTGTAAGTCCCGCTCAGAACGAACATGCCCAGATAAGCATAGATGACCGCGAAAATGCACAGCAGGAGCTCGCGGAGGTCGGTTTTTGCGGCAGTTTTCATTTTGTGTATTTCTCTCCGTGATTGATGAATTTGAGAAGTGTGAGCAGCAATATTTTGATGTCCATAAAAACGGACCAGTTTTCGATGTAGTAAATATCGCAGCGAATGCGTTCCTCTATGGAGGTATCGCCCCTGAAGCCGTTTACCTGCGCCCAGCCGGTTATGCCGGGACGGACTTGATGCTTGACCATGTAGAGGGGGACGCTTTCCTTGAAGATATCGACATATTTCCTCAGCTCGGGTCTCGGCCCGACCAGGCTCATGTCGCCTTTCAGAACGTTTATCAGCTGCGGCAGTTCGTCAATGGCGAACTTTCTCAGAAAAGTGCCGAAGCGGGTCTGTCTCGACGCCTCATAGCCGGACCAGCGGCTGCTTTCCTCGGCCGCGGGACGCATGGAACGGAATTTGTACATGACAAAAGCGCGCCTGTTCAGCCCGACCCGCTCCTGGGAGAAAATGATCGGTCTGCCCAGGGTGATGAGCGTGCCCAAAGCGGCAAAGGCGGTGAGGGGAAGAGTCAGCGTGAGCAGGATCAAAGAGCAGATAATGTCTCCGATGCGCTTTACGGCGGAATAGATGATGTTGTCCAAAGGGATGCGGCGGACGTTCAGCAGGGGAACGCCGCCTATTTCGTCGATGGAAGGGCGGGAGAGCATGTAGTCGGCGTAAAAGGGGATGAGCGAAAGCTTTATGCCGTTTTTCTCGCACAGCTCTATGACCGCTTTTATCAGCTCCGTTTCCTCCGGCGCGAGGGCGGCGACGGCCTCGTCCGCGTGCGTATCCGACAGAATGGCGTCAAGGCGCTCAAAGCCGCCGAGATAGCTGACGCCGTCGGAAAGGGGCCGGGAGCCCACGGAGCCGAGAACGGAAAAGCCCGTCCAGCGGTTGCTTTCAACGGCGTTTATGTATTTCAGCCCGTTTTCTCCCGAGCCTATCACTATCACGTTTTTCAGACCGCGGCCTTTTGCGCGCGCGCCGTGCAGATATGCCAGCACGGCACGGCGCTTCGCCATGGAGAGACGGAAAGAAAGCGTAAAGAAGAACACCAGCAGCCAGCGCGATACATCCACGCTGCGCATGGTGAAGAAAACCGCGCCGAGGACCAGGGTGCATATAAGGCATGCCGCGGCGAGACGCTCGGAGACCCGGATAAAGTCGATGGAACGCTGCGACTCGTACAGCCCCTCGGCGGCGCAGACGATCAGAACAAGGGGAGAGATCAGCAGGGCGGAATTGATATAAAATGACACGGGCATGCTCACTTCTCCCTTGAACAGGACGAAGCGGAGATAATACGACAGCAGCATCGCGATCACGACGATCACGGCGTCCGCGATGACGTTGAGCGTTTTCAGTATGGTTTGATTTTCCCGTATCAAGCCCGGATACCTCCAAATGATTGCTGTAAATATTTTAATATGTTTTTCGAAAAAGTAAACCTTTTTTTGGCCGGCGCCGCTTTATTTGCCGTTGAAAAAAAAGAATAATGTGATAAAATCGGCGATAAGGGAGGGAACGCCATGGATACAGAAGCTAAGAAAATACTGTACGCCGCATCCACGGCGGGGCATCTTGAAAACTTCCATGCGCCTTACATAAACCTCCTTGCCCGGGCGGGCTGCAGGGTGACCACCTGCTGCCGCGGAAGGCCGGAAACGGAGGGAGCTGCGGAGCATATCGAGTTCCCGCTGGAAAAAAAACTCGCCTCGCCGCGCAATTTCGTCCTCGCGGCAAGGCTTGCACGGAGCATACGTGAAAATCGCTACGATCTTATCAGCGTACATACCTCGCTTGCCGCTTTCTTTGTGCGCCTTGCGCTCATGATGGCGGGGAAAAGAGACACGCGGGTAATAAACACCGTGCACGGTTATCTTTTTGACGGCGATACGCCGGCGCCGAAGCGCAGAATGATGCTCGCGGCGGAAAAAATAACGGCGCCGGTCACCGACAGGATAATAACGATGAACGCCTGGGACGACGGGCTTGCCCGCCGGGAAAAGCTGGGCGGAAGGATATCCTTCACAGACGGGATGGGCGTGGATTTCAAAAGATTTGACGGAGCGGACAGAGCCGAGGCAAGGCGCGCTCTCGGTTTTTCGGAAGGTCAGTTCGTCATCCTCTGCGCGGCGGAGTTTTCCAGCAGGAAAAACCAGAGCATGCTGATAAGAGCCGCGGCGGAGCTGCCCGAGGGCGCCGTGCTGGCGCTTGCAGGGACCGGAGACGAGCTGGAGCGATGCAGGGAGCTTGCCCGGTCCGTGCCGGGGCGGGTAAGGTTTTTGGGATATGTGAACGATATGCGCATGGCCTGGGCCGCCGCGGACGTCTGCGTATCCGCAAGCCGTTATGAGGGCCTGCCGTACAATGTGATGGAGGCGATGTACTTCGCCCTTCCCTCGGTGGTATCCGACGTAAAGGGAAATAACGATCTGATAAAAGACGGCGAAAGCGGATATCTCTATCCTTATGACGACGCCTCGGCATGCGCGGAAAAACTGCGCGCGCTCATGGGGGACGCGGAGAAGCGCCGCAGTATGGGCGCGAAGGCAAAAGAGGCCTGCCGCAGATACGCGCTTGAAAACGTCATGCCGAAAATGGCGGGCGTGCTCGGAGAAGAACTGGGAACGGATCTTCTCGAACGTCAGCCGTGAGTGGGCATACCGAGCTTTTTTCCGTCCAGCGCGGCGGAAACGAGCCTGTCGCCCTCATAGGCGAGCTTAAGCGAAAAAAACGGATGATCCGAGGCGATGAGATCGAGAAAGATCTTGTCGCCTTCCCATATGGGCAGGCTGAAAAGCCTGCTTTTTTCTATCCATTCAAGCTCGCCCTCGTCGCAGGGAGCGGTATCTCCGGCGGCGCTGAAAGCGGTGAAAAGATGCATGTACTCCGTTTCCCAGCGGTCGGATACGAAGGTGACGATTCCGCGCAGGCGCAGCCCGGTCACGGTCAGTCCGGTTTCCTCTTTGATCTCGCGCAGCACGCATTCCTCGGGGCTCTCGCCCTCCTCGAAGCCGCCGCCTATGCCTATCCATTTGTCGCGGTTCACGTCGTTTTCCTTTTTCACGCGGTGCAGCATCAGATAGCTGCCGCCCCGCTCGATATAGCAGAGAGTGCTGTTTCTCATGGCGGAATTTCCTTATATTTGATAAAAGAATGATATCACGCCTCCGCGGGCATTGCAACAGGAGGCGTGCGCCCGGCGTGCGCCGCAAAAATCTTGACATAAAATGCAATTATTTATTTATATAATAAATTTGACTGAGGCCAATGAGATTTTTTGCGGGGGATGACAGGGTATGAAGGAAAAAAGAGAGCGTCTCACAAAAAGAGAGAGGAAAAGGGAAGAAGAACGGGTCATCTGGCAGTGGGACGGCGGGGAGAGCGCCGAAGAAGAACTGCCCGACAGGGAAAAGGAAAAAATGCTGTCGGATGAAGAATTCTGTACCGCAGAGCGTATCCGCATGGGCAAGATCAAGGACATTATAGCCCTGGTCGTTTTCGCCGCCGTGATCGTCGTGTGGTTTTTTATCAGAAGGAAATGGTATTATCTGAACTGAAAACGTCCGTCCGGGATTTTGAAAAAAACAGCTTGACAAGACGGAAACAACTGTTATAATCCGAATATCGAAAATAATGTCAGAGTAGGCAGTGCGCATCAAGTGCCGCAGGGATGGGAAGTCGCCCTCGGACGAAAAA
>JAGDDB010000266.1 GCA_017958265.1 Oscillospiraceae bacterium
GAGCCTTTTGCAGGATGTGACCCCCTCCGACCAGGCCGCCTTTGACTACACCGGCTCGGACGTGGCCTTCATCAGCGCCGAGGGAGCCGCTTTCGGCATGTTCGCAGCCCAGGAGGGCACCACCTGCGTGATAAACGGAGACAACGTAGTTATCCACTTCGTTCCCAAGAACAAGACCGTTTACGGCGCTCGGCACTTCGGCGAGATCACCGATCCCGCCCTTACCTCCGACGTTGTCTTCAATGACGACGGCTCATTCGATATCACCCTGCCCAAAGCCTCCGCGTGCGGAAAGGCAGCGCCCGTCGCCCCCGTCAAAAAATCCGACGGCGGCACCACGAGCACGCAGTATTACCTTGCCGTGCCCGCGGCGAGCCTTTTGCAGGATGTGACCGGCGTTGATACTCCGGCGGATTATACCGCGCTTGACGCGGCGGTCGCCTCCGTACCCGCCGACCTGTCCGCCTATACCGACAGCAGCGTGCAGGCTCTCAACAGCGCCCTCGGAGCGATCGTCCGCGATCTCAAGATATCCGATCAGGCACGTGTCGACGCCATGGCGCAGGCCGTAAGCTCCGCAGTCGCGGGCCTGCAGCTGAAATCCTCCGGCTCGGATTCCGGTTCCGGCTCGGGTTCCGGCTCCGGTTCGGGTTCCGGTTCCGGTTCGGGTTCCGGTTCCGGTTCGGGCCAGGATACCGACAAGCGCACGGAGCTCAGTGTTACCAACAATACGGGCATGTTCAAGGTCGTCACCGCGTTCCTTGAAACCAAAAACGGCAGCACGGAGCTCATCGTAACGCTCAGCGGCAGCACCTACCATGAGCTGTTCAAGGGCAATTACGCGCAGGCTGTCGCCAACGGCAACGACCGCAGCAAATGGATACACGGCTCTACCAACGACGAAGGAAAGTGGGAATTCCGCGTTCCCGTCAGCGGCAGCGAAAGCTACATTCCCTGCGTGTCGATATCAAGCACTTATCTTGCTTCCTTTGAGGCGGGCGAAAACCCCGTAGAGCGCGCCTTTTATCCCCGTCAGTTCGTTATCGACAGAGCCGCCGGGACTCTTACGGTCGGCGATTACGATGAGACCGTAACCGTTTCCGTAAGCAGCAGTTCAACGAGCTTCCGCGTAGCCTCAAGCGCGAAGATGCGCGTGGTCGGCGGACCCAACTCCAACAATTACAATGTCGCTCCCGTCCTGAAAATGCTGGACGATACCTATGATCAGCTCACTTATCCGACCGTTATCGACGGCAGCGTAGGCGAGGCTGCGGCTTCTCTGTCCTCCGACAAGAGCTTTTCCGTAAGTCTGCTCAACGCGCCTACCAAGGAGGCGTTCAAGGACAAGGAGCCCATTGAGATAAAACTGCGCAGCAAAGCCGACGGAAGCATCACGGTATATGAGATGACCATAGATCTTCTGGCAAAGACGATCCGCATTTCCGGCGGAAATTCCTCCGATGAGGACGGCAGCTCCGACAGCAGCGGAAAAGACGATTCCTCCGGCGGCAGCGGAAGCGGCGGAAGCGCCGGAAGCGACTCGGCTCAGACCCCCGCCAACTCCGCCGAGACCAAGCTGACTGCCGAAACGGCTGACGGCGTCGCCAAGGCGAGCGCGGGAGCCGAGGATATCGCCGAGGCTGTCGGGAAGGGCGAAAACGCCGACACCGTGGTATTCGAGATCCAAAGCGGCGACGAGGCCGACACCGTTATGCTCGATCTGAGCGCAGACGCGCTCAAGGCCGCAGCCGAAAAGGATCTGGCGGTGACCGTCAGCACCGCCGCGGGCGATATTAAACTCAGCGCGGACGATATCGGCGCGCTTTCCGATCTCGGCACGGCCGTGACGGTCAGCATAAAGACCGGCGAGGACGGCAGCGTTACTCTCGACGTCAGCTCCGACGGGAAGATCATCGAAATGACCGTGAAGGCCGAGCTGCCCGAAGCCGGCGAAAACAATGTGCTCGTCATCGTAAATGACGACGGCAGCGAAGAAATAATCAGAAAATGCGTCGTTGAAGACGGGAAAATGTACGCTATCGTCCCTGCCGGAGCCACGGTAAAGAGCGTGAGCGCCGGAAAGAGCTTCAGTGACGTGGATGACGAAAGCTGGTACAGCGGCGCCGTGGCCTTCACCTCCGGACGCGAGCTTTTTAAGGGCACATCGGACACCGAATTCTCTCCCGCCATGACCATGACCCGGGCGATGCTGGTAACCGTACTGTACCGTCTTGAAAACGAGCCCGAGACGGCCGGCAAAACGGACTTCTCCGATGTGAAGGACGACAGCTGGTACGGCGAGGCCGTGGCCTGGGCCGCGGAAAACGCGATAGTCAACGGCATAGGCGGCGACAGCTTCGGTACGAACGATAACGTAACGCGCGAGCAGATCGCGACGATACTGTACCGCTATGCCAAGTATGTCGGCATGGACGTGAGCGCGGCAGGCAGCACGGCGGACTATCCCGACGGCGGCGAAATATCCTCCTGGGCACAGGAGGCCATGAGCTGGGCCGTGGGAACCGGACTGTTCAAGGGCGACGATACGGGCTCGCTCAGACCCGGCGACGATGCTTCGCGCGCCGAAGTCGCCGAGCTTATCCGCCGCATGACGGCAATGATGGTAAAATAACCCTCGAATGATATAACAGCGGGCGGGGCCCGATCGACATCAAATCGTGTCGATCGGGCCCCGCCGATAGTTTTATCGATCGCCGCCTCTTTGCGCGTAGTCTCTGTCGATCTCTTCCTTCCATGTGTCGGGAATGGCTCCGCAGCTGCGCATCTTGCCCAGGGCCTTGCTCACGGTCCTGAAATTGAGCGCCGTTCCTTCCTCGTCGCAGTTATACCTGACGGCTCTCTCCTCGCGTATGCCGAAGCTGCGCGCGGCCTTGATCGCGTCCATATTCGCGCCGAGGAAGAGGAATTCCCATCCGTCCTTCTCCTGAGCCCTCTTAACGGCCTTTCTGACCTCGTCATAGGAATATCTGCGGCTGGAATTTTCCATGCCGTCGGTGGTGATGACGAAAACGGTCTTGCCCGGTACGTCCTCTTCCCTTGCGTACCTGTGCACATTGCTTATGTGCTTTACGGCTCCGCCTATGGCGTCCAACAGCGCGGTGCAGCCGCCCGGGCAGTAGCTGTCCTCGGTCATGGGCTCTATCCCGCTCAGCTCCGCCCTGTCGTACAGCACGCTGCACTCGGTGTCGAAAAGCACGGTGGAGATAAGCGCCCGGCCCGGCTCCTTCTTCTGCTTTTCGAGAAGGGAGTTGAAGCCTCCCACGGTGTCCGCCTCCAGGCCGGCCATGGAGCCGCTCTTGTCGATGATGAATACTATTTCGGTAAGCTCTTTGTTCATTTTAAATTCCCCTTTCGTTTTGTTGACCGCAGTCTAACAGTTCCGAAAGGGGAAAAGGTAAATCGCCGATTTACATTTTTTGCAGCCGTCAGGATCCTTCGGGCTTCAAACGGGCGGTCAACCGCCGGACCCCGTTTTGAGCAGCGGCAGGCCGCAGTCGAACAGCGCCATGTTTATCTCCGGTATGCTGAATATCCTCTTGGCGATAAAATACTGTATCACCAGATCGGCTCTGCTGCTGCGCGTAAGCGAAAAGCCCGCTTTTTCGAGCAGCTTCTGCGTCTGCGCGGTATCCAGCTCCAAAGCGAGCGCCAGCTGTATGGCCGTGCTTTTATTGGGACGGTAATCGCGGTTGTTGATTATCCTGTTGAAAAGCTGACGGCTCACCTGGGCGCGGCGGTATATTTCCGAGTCCTTTACGTTTTTTTCCTTGAGCAGTTCAAGCAGATATTCCGAAAAGCCGATCTCCTCCTGTTTGAGAAAATCTTCAAGGCTGTCCGCGGCCATCATTGAAAGCGCGTATGCCTTTTCCTCCGGCTCGCGGGCCTGCCCGGACACGGGCTCGGCGGCCTTTCTCTTCCGGGGTAAAGCCGCCGCCTTTCCCGGCGCTCTCGTCTTTTTTGCGCCGAGCGGCAGAGCGGCGTCGATAGCCCCGTCATACCCCTCGTCCAGGTTATCGGCTATATAGGTTTTCAGCTCGTCGAAAAGACCGCCCGCCGGCGCGGGATCCCTTTCTCCTGCGATAAGGCGCACGTCCGCGGCGTGCTCCGCGAGGCAAGCGGTCCAAGCGGCTCTCGCGGCCGC
>JAGDDB010000267.1 GCA_017958265.1 Oscillospiraceae bacterium
ACCCATTTGCCGCCTTCGGCATGATCTCTGTAATATCGCCAGATCTTCCGTTCGGGCGGGCTTGGTTCATGAATAAATCGGCATGCCACCAGCACAGATTTTCTTTATCATCCGCGCGGTAAACGATAATGTCTTTTCCGCCGCGTTCACCCTCCTGCATTACCGTCAGCCCGTCAAGATACTCTCCGGAAAAGTAATCGACTGGCTGCGAGGACAGTTCCTTGGGAAGATGTGCGCGGATCCATTTTTCATCAAGTCTCATTTCCGATCTTCCTTTACGGATCCCGTTTGTCGGGACGTTATATTCTTCCTTCGGCTCGCCGGACCGGGATTTGTGATCGTAAGCGGAACACATCGTTCAAAAACGCGTGATTTGGTAAACAAATCACGCGTTTTTGATGGAGCTGGTGGCCGGACTTGAACCGGCGACCTGCTGATTACGAATCAGCTGCTCTACCGACTGAGCCACACCAGCATGCATGCGGAGCGGGACGCGCCGCACACGTCCCGGTTATTATAGCATAAAGCGGAGAGTTGTCAAGGAAGAGCAGGTGAAAAAACTGATTACAAATTGTTATATTTTGCTTTCACGAACGAATTGCATGAGGAATATACAAATTTTTTTCAAAAATGTGACGAAACAGTTACGCAAAAAGATGAGAATTTAAAGAGACATAGGAAAATAATGTAAATTGCAACCGAGACAGGGAGGAAAGTGTCGGTTGACGTAAAAAACAGTGAATAAACATATACGGAAAGTTATGCACATTATCAACATAGTTATCAACAATTGAAAATGCCTGAAAATTCGAGATTATCTGCGGGAACAGCATGCATTTAAGCGCGGGTGGGCTTTAAAAAAATGAAAAGCGTTCCGGGCTGAAGTTTACATAACCGTTGTGATCATTCGGCGGCAGGCATGAAAAAACGGGGCCGCTGCAAAATGCGTAATGTTTTGCGGCGGCCCCGTGAAAAATCAGTAATGAAGATATCTGCTGTCGGGGGACATCGTGGCGTAGGCGTTCAAAGAAGAGTCTGCCGTTACCCCTGCAAGATATTCGTAATAACCCTGGCAGCCTATCATCGCGGCGTTGTCGCCGCAAAGCTCCAAAGGAGAGAGAAACAGCTCTATGCCGTTTTTGCCGCTTTCCTCCGAAAGGCGGGAGCGTATCACGGAGTTTGCCGCTACTCCGCCGGCAAAGGCGAGCTTGCCGTATCCCAGCTCGAGAGCGGCGTCCATGGCGCGGGAAACAAGAGTATCGCTCACGGCTGCGCAGAGCGACGCCGCAAGATCGTTGAGATCGAGCTGTTCGCCCTTCTGAGCGGCGTTGTGCGCTAAGTTGACCACGGCTGTCTTGAGACCGGAGAACGAAATGTCGTAAGGATTTCCCGCGACCTTGCTGCGCGGCAGCTTGTAGCGCGTAGGATCGCCGCTCCGGGCGAGAGCGTCTATCTGCGCGCCTCCGGGATAGCCTATGCCGAGCACCCTTGCGGCCTTGTCGAAGCATTCTCCGGCGGCGTCGTCACGGGTGGAGCCGAGAACGCGCATGTCGGTATAGCCGCGAACGTCCACTATCATGCTGCTGCCGCCCGAGGCGACAAGGCATACGAAGGGGGGGCAGAGAGAGGGATGCGCGATGTAATTTGCGGCGATGTGGCCTCGAATATGGTGAACGGGGATGAGGGGGACCTTAAGCGCGGCCGCGGCGGCCTTCGCGAAATTGACCGCGACGAGTACGGCGCCTATAAGGCCGGGAGCGAAGGTCACCGCGACCGCGTCGACGTCCGCTTTCGTGACGCCGGCCTCCGCCACGGCCAGGTCGGCCCGCGGCATTATCGCCTGAATGTGACTGCGCGAGGCAAGCTCCGGTACCACGCCGCCGTAGAGAGCGTGTATATCGGTCTGTGACGATGTGATATTCGAAAGAACGGTCCTGCCGTCTTCGGTCACGGCAACAGAGGTATCGTCGCAGGAGGATTCGGCTGACAGTATGATCATGCTGATTATTATTCCTTTCCGTCGGACGCGCCGTGCCCGAAAAAAAGTGTCATGAGCAAGGCGTCTTCCCTGGGCTTGTCGTAATAGCCCCGCCGCAGACCAACTCGCTCAAAACCGTATTTTTCATACAGTGAGATCGCGGGCGAATTTCCGCAGCGCACTTCGAGCGTAAGAAAAGCCAAAGAAAGCTCACGGGCGGCGGCAATGAGCCTGTCCATGAGGGCGGAGGCCGTGCCGCGGCGCCTGTAATGCGGCGAGACCGCGATGTTGTTTATATATCCTTCGTCCAGGACATACTGCATTCCGGCATAGCCTGTCAGCTGCCCGTTTTCTTCGGCCGCAAAATACACGCAATGCGGATCGGACAGCTCCGCGAGAAACATTTCCGCGGTCCAGGGGACGGAAAAACACTCTTTTTCAAGCTCAACGGCACTGAGAAGATGCGTAAGATCCATTCGTGTGATCGTCATTTAAGCTCCTGTGTTATCAGGCGCAGCGAGCGTAATATCTGCGCCGCGGCCGTGCGGTACATATCAAGACCGCCGCCGTAGGGATCGGAAATGTCCGACGGCGGCATCGTGCGGATAATGTCGGCAAAGGCGGGGAAGGCGCGGCTGAGCTGCTCCGCGTGCGCCGAGGTCATGCAGTAGACCGCGCAGCAGTCGGCAAGCAGTTCTTCGGTACAGGGTTTTGCCCTGTGCCCGAGGATATCTGCGCCGAGCTCTTTCGCGGCCTCGACGGCAAACGCGGACGGCGCGGCGCCGGCGTCGGGGAAAAGACCGCAGGAGACGGCGCGGAAGGGCAGGCCTTCCTTTTCTGCAAGCATGTTGAAAAGACCCTCGGCCATGGGGCTTCGGCATGTGTTGCCGGTGCAGACAAAGACTATGTTTTTCATTTCGCGTCGTACCATGAGCGCCCGATGTGAGCGTCTACGGTGAGAGGAACGCTGAAGCTGACGGCGTTTTCCATCTCTTCCGCAAGTATGGAGGCGGCTTTTTCGGCCTCGGCCTCCGGGCACTCGGCTATGAGCTCGTCATGCACCTGGAGTATGAGCCGGGAAAGCATGCCCTCGGCCGCGAAACGCTTATGAATGCGCACCATGGCTATTTTGATGATATCCGCGGCCGCGCCCTGGATGGGCATGTTCATTGCCACTCTTTCCGCAAATGAACGGCGGTTGAAATTGCTGTCTTTCAGATCGGGCAGATAGCGGCGGCGGCCGAATACCGTGGATGCGTAGCCCTTTTCGCGGGCCTGCTCGACAGCGGCGGAAAGATAGGCGCGAACGCCGCTGTATTTTTCAAGGTAGCTGTCTATATAGTCCCTCGCCTCGGCGCGGGTAACGCCTATATCCTGGGAAAGCGAATAGTCCGATATGCCGTAAACGATGCCGAAATTAACGGCCTTTGCCCGGCTGCGCATGGCGCCGGATACCCGGTCGAGAGGTACGCCGAAGACCCGGGAGGCCGTTACGGCGTGTATGTCCTCGCCGGATATGAAAGCGGCGCGCATGGCTTCATCGCCGGATATGTGCGCGAGTATGCGCAGTTCTATCTGGGAATAGTCCGCGTCGACAAGTAAGCTGCCCTCGGGAGCGACAAACATCCTGCGCATTTCTCCGCCCAGCTCGGTGCGCACCGGGATATTCTGAAGATTGGGCTCCGTGGATGAAAGACGGCCCGTGGCGGTCGCCGTCATATTGAAATGCGTTCTGATACGGCCGTCGGGGTCGATCACGCGGGCAAGACCGTCGGTATATGTGGATTTTAGTTTGGTGAATTTGCGGTAGTCGATTATTTTCGAGACTATGGGATGCTTTCCGACAAGGCGGTTGAGCACGTCTATATTGGTGGAATATCCCGACTTGGTCTTGCCGTAGGGAGGCAGCATGAGCTTTTCGAAAAGCAGTTCTCCCAGCTGCTTGGGAGAATTGATGTTGAATTCTCCGCCGGCAAGCTCGTATATCTCGGAGCGCAGTTCATCAATGACCTCGCCGAGCCGGATGCCGAATTGGGTAAGGGCGCGTCGGTCGACAAGAAAGCCGCGGTACTCCATATCCGCAAGAACACGGCACAGCGGCAGCTCGATATCGTAATACAGAGCGTGCATCCCCTGCTCGTCTATAAGCGGCGCGGCAAAGAGGAAGATATCGCGCACACAAACTGCGTGTTCCTCCAGCGCTTCGATAGCCTCGGAGCTGTCCAAAAGGCCGAATGCGCCATCTTGGTTATATACGGGAGGACGAATATCCCGGTTAAGCAGTCTGCGCGCACAGCGAACAAGGTCATAACCGGTCTCGGAGGGGTCCAGCACATAAGCTGCCAAAGCGGCGTCAAAAACAAAATCTCCGAAGACCGTGCCTTCCCGGCAGAGAAGACGCATTAGATCCTTGACTCCGCTGCCCGCCTTGCGTATCCCGGGCGCAAAGAATTCTTTTATAAAACCGCTGTCGGGCCCGATCACGAGATAGGGCCTGTCCGCGATCAGGGCAAAGGCGCTGAAGGAATCGTCACAGCAGAAAAACACCGTTTCGCAGGCGCGGCAGGCTGCCAGCGCATCTTCGGGCGAGGCGGAGATCCAATCGAGTTTCGGGGCGCTCACGGAGGGTGAGGCGGCGGGCGGCGAAAGGGAATAGGCGTCAATGAGCTTATTGAAGCCGAGGCGGGCAAACAGACCGTAGAGCCTGTCGTTGTCCGGAGGGGTCATCAAAGCGTCCGAGGGAGAAAAATCAAAAGGGGCGGCCCTGTCTATCTCGGCAAGAGCATAGGACAGGCGGGCGCTCTCGCGGCCCTGCTCCAGCTTGGCGCGCACGGAAGCTTTTACTGACGGATCGTTTATGTTGTCATATACCGCGTCCAGGGTCACGAAACGTCTTATCAGCTCTCCCGCGGTCTTTTCGCCTATGCCGGCCACACCGGGGATGGAATCGGAACTGTCGCCCATGAGGGCCTTGCAGTCGACAAGATTTCGGGGTGGAAAACCGTATTTTTCAACAAAAGCGGCCTCGTCGTACTCGACCGTTTCACTGCGGCCCTGTCTGGTGGAGACCAGCTTGACGCGGGTCATCGGGCCGATAAGCTGAAGACTGTCGCGGTCGCCCGTAACAATGAGGCACAGATCGCCGGACGCCTCGCATTTGGCCGAAACGGTGCCTATGATATCGTCCGCCTCGTAGCCCTCCAGCTCGTAGCGCGGGATATTCATCGCGTCAAGCACGTCCTTGAGCCAGGGCAGCTGCTGTGCCATTTCGTCGGGCATGCCCTTGCGGTCCGCCTTGTAGCCGGGATACATCCTGTGACGGAAGGTGGGCGCTTTGAGATCAAAGGCAACGCACAGCGCGTCGGGAGCATCATCGGCAATAAGCTTTCTGAGGATACTTATAAAGCCGTATACGGCGTTTGTATAAAGCCCGTCGGGAGCGGTAAGAGCGCGTATGCCGTAAAAGGCGCGATTGAATATGCTGTTGCCGTCCAGGATCATAACTTTCATGATGAACACCGGTTCCTTTTGAAGCTTATAAAAACACTGTAATAATACCCCAAACGGGCAGATATTACAATGCTTTTATATTCAGACGTATCCTGACGGCGCGCGACAGCCGGGCAAAGCTCAAAAGGAAATTGAAGCATTCACTGAAAAAGACGACGCCTATATACGCCTTTATGCCCGCAAGAGGAATGAGCGTATTTATCAGCACAAGACTTACCGCGGCGTCGGCAATGTTTATGTACATCGAGTCGAGCTGGAGACCGAGCCCTTTGAGCATTCCGTCCGTGACGGTGTCAAGATACATTACCGCCGCCAACGGGGCCATGACGCGGATATATTCTCCGGTATTCTGACCTTTGTAAAGCATTTCGCCGAGCCGCGGCCCGAACAGGAAAAAGAAGAGGGAAGAACCGACCGCAAGGATCAAAGCGCAGGATATCACTCTGCCTGCGATACGTTCGCTCCTCAGCCTGTCGCCGCGGACCTGAGCGGTAGTCAGCTCGGGTATGAGAAGCTCCGACAGAGAATAGAAAAATGTCTGCGGAAAAGTGATCACGGGGAAAACCATGCCGTGCACCGTTCCGTACAGCGACAGCGCGGAGGAGGCGGACGCCCCCGAGCGCCGCAGGGCGGAGGGGACCATGACGTGCTGCAGCGTGGACAGGGTCGTGCGGGCATATGAGCTAAGAGCGATGGGCAGAGAGGTCTTGACAAGACGCGCGGAAACGCCCCGGGAGGAGGAGCCGCGCACGGAGGCGCGCGGACGTCCGAACATGAAAAGAATGAGCGCGGCTGAAAAGGAAACAAGGTCCGATAGGGAAAAACAGCCGGCTATGACGGCGCATGCGCGAGCTATGCCGAGGTCTTTGGCGAGAGGAAGGCATATGAAAACGGCTGCCATGCCGACAAGCTGTTCGAGCAGCTGTACGGCCGACAGCTTCCATGGCGTTCGCACCGCGCTGAAATAGCCGCAGAAAACGGAATTGACCGCGAGAAAAGGCATGCCCGGGGCAAGCAGCCGCAGCGCGGGGGCAACGCGAGCGTCCCCGGCAAAGACACTCAGCCCGTCGGCAAAGAAAAAAAGGGCGAAACAGGACAGCAGACCGAAAAAAAGGGCATATAAAAAACAGCGTCTCATTACGAGCCGGGCAGGACCGGCCCGTTTCAGGCCGAGCTCCTCGGAGATAAGCCGCGTAGAGCTGTAACGTATACCGGAAGTGGCTACGGTTATCGCCAGGACCTGTACGGACATAACAAGCTGAAGCAGCCCCATGCCCTCGGCGCCTATCATGCCGGTGACCCGCGTCTGAAAAAACAGGGAGACCGAGCGCATGAGCAGCGAGACGGATGTGATCAGCAGAGTGTTTTTAAGCAGAAAGGAAACTTTTTTCAAATCGACCCGGCCTCTGTGAAACAGATATACGATCGTCGGTACACGACCATAGAAAATATATATCCGCACAGAGCGCTTTATGTCCGCCGGACGTTCGGAGCAAACCGAAAGACCGGACCTTGCCGCAGGTCATGCGCCGATCCGAAACATATAGACCCGCCGTTCTTCCGTCTCGCTTTCTTCGCGAGCGCGCTGGCAGACGACGCGATCATGCAAAGTTTTTTCCCGTTTTTGAAAAGACGCGTGTGTTTCCGGCCCTTTTCGACAACGGCTTCGCGCGGCGGAGCGCGGCCTATTGACAGCCCTTTTTTCGCTGTTGTATACTCAATAAAAAGCGTTACGATCGAATGGAGGCTATGCCATGCGCTGTCCGTTTTGCAGCTATACAGAAAGCAAGGTCATCGACTCGCGCCCCGCGGAAGAGGGCGCGTCGATACGCCGGCGCAGAGAGTGTCTTTCCTGCGGCAAGCGGTTTACGACTTATGAGATAATCGAAAGGCTGCCGCTGCTGGTGGTCAAAAAAGACGGGAGCCGTCAAAGCTTCGACAGGACGAAGGTGATAAACGGTCTCGTAAAGGCCTGTGAAAAGCGTCCGGTAAGCGCGGAGCAGATAGAGAAGATCGCCGATGAAATAGAGCAGGAGCTTCAGGGAATGCTTGAGCGCGAGGTGCCCAGCGAAAGAGTCGGAGAGATGGTGATGAAGCATCTGAAGGATCTTGACGAGGTGGCGTATGTGCGCTTTGCTTCGGTTTACCGCTCGTTCAAGGACATAAACACTTTCCTTGAGGAACTCAACAAGCTTTTGAAAGAAAAGATATGATAGGTCACAGTATGCTCCCGAGGGTGGGGCGCTCCATATCGTAAAGGGCGCTTAAACGCTGTTTCAGTATCAGCCCCGACTGAAGTGCGGCGGGAGGGTCTTTGGCGCAGATCGCGCCGAGGAAATCGCAAAACGCCTCCGAAACGCCGTCGGATTCCGTATGACGGATAAGGATACGGGTATAGCCGGATGCCGAGACCCACATTTCCTCGGCTTTTTCGGCCGCCTCCGCGGCGCTGTCCCACTGACCGATTTGAGCGTATGTGTACGCGTCGTTTATCCCCGCGGTCATATCGCGGGTAAATGCGCGCAGAAATCTGAGATTTGCGGCGGAGCCTGCCGACAGCGCGATAAGCAGCGCGGCGGCGAAAAACTCTTTTTTCATTTGTTTTTTTCCTTCTCGGAGAGATAGATATCCCCGCATTCGTCGACGGTCATGTAATATACGTCGGCTATGCGGGCGATATTTCTTTTCGCCAGCTCACGGCGAAGCCAGGCGGGGCTTTTGCCCGCTTTTGCCAGATTGCCCTTTTGCAGCTTTCCGTCGCAGATCAGACCGAGCGGGATGCCGTGTTCCCGGCGGGGTATCCCTGCCGCGCCGGCCGTGAGCGGCTGATCGGAAGCGTTCAGGATCACGTTGAGAGAGCCGTCGGTTTCCAGGATCGCGCAGCGTACCGATGAGATATCCGTGACGTCCCTGCGCCGCAGCTGTTCGGACAGCTCGTCGAGAGAGAAGCGGTTTTTTTTCATTTCTTCCTGACATATACAGCCGTTTTTTATTATCACGCATGGCTTGCCGAACAGAACGGTCCTTATTTTTTCGCTTTTGAGGGAAAGAAACGATATCAGTATCTCGCACGACAGCAGTACGATTATGGGAATTATACCGTTGAGCATCGGTATGCCTATGTCCTGCAGAGGGTGGGCCGCCATGTCCGATATCAGCACCGCTACGGCAAGCTCGCTCAGTTCCAATTCGCCGAGCTGACGCTTGCCCATGAGCCGCATTGCGGATACGATGCATACAAAGACTATTATCGTCCTTAATATAACTATCGCCAAATTATCCGCCCCTTTCGGGATTATTCTTGCGCCGCCGCGTTTTTTTATGATTGCCATATAATTCTTGCCGAAACGCCGCGCGCGGCAGCCGACGGTTGAATAATGTCCCCGGAAGGTGTATACTTTAACCGTAGATTGACGGCGCCGATCGGCCGGGCTTTAAAAGCTTTCGGCCAGAATGGAGTACATTATGCTTAAACACGATCGGATCAGGAAAATAACGGCTTTGATGCTGGCTTTTGTTATGATCGCGCTTTCGGGATGTTCCGCAAGGATAGTCCGGATACCGGACTCGGTGCCGGCGAACGCACCGGTAACGGAAACTCCGCCGGCGGACGGAGCGCAGCCGACGCCCGGAGCGAACGATGACGCCCAGCATGAAGACGCCGGCGCAGACGACTCGGACGCCGGCGATACGAATGCGGCGGAAAACAACGAAGGCGGCGGCACCGACGGAGCCGTCGAGCGCGAGCCCGTGAAATTCGGCGATATGCGTTATGTCCGCCCGGATTTCGACGAAACAAAGGCGCATATCGAGCGCGTTTCCGAAATGGTCGACGACGGAGAGGACGCCGAAAAGATCGCCGAAGAATACGACAGGCTCAATGAAGAACTGAACGATTATTATACTCAGTTCCATCTTTTGAATATCTTCTGCGCGATCGACGTTACCGACAGAGAGCAGAACGACGAGTATGAGAGGATCAGCTCGGAATATCATGAACTTACCGTGCTTGCCAACGAGCTGGACGGGAAGATAGCCGATTCTTACTGCCGCGATACGGTCCTGTCGGATTGGACGGATGCGAACTTCGAGTACCTTGAGATATCCAGACGTATGTCGGATAATGAATATATCGAGCTTCGTGACAGGAAAACTCAGATAGGCATGGAGTATTGGGATGTGTATACCAATACCGTCGTGGATTTTATGGGGCGTACCCTTTCCCGTGAGGACATTGATTCCGGAGAGTTTTTCGGGGAAATGAAGAGCCTGTTGGAGACCCTGTATTATGAGAAGCTTGACAGCGTGCTCGGGGAGCTGTATCTGGAACTGATCGATATCAACAAACGCATAGCCGAGAAGGCCGGTTTTGACAGTTATAATGATTTTTCGTATTATTACGATTATGACCGTGATTATACTCCCGAAGATTCAGAGCGCATGTGCGAAGCGGTTAAAAAATACATTCCGGATGAAATGAACGCGCTGTACGGCAGTCTCGGATATGAGGAATACCAGGGGCTTTCCGCCGCAATGACTGCAGCGGGACAGCTGAAGGTCAGAAAGGAGCTCATCAGAGAATACGCGGATGAGATCGGCCGGGAAATGCCCGAGGCCATGGATATGCTCATTGAACGCGAGCTGTCCGTGCTGACGGACAGCGCCGTTTGCCAGGGCGGAGCCTTTACGACATATCTTGTATCGTATGAAGTGCCGGTAATATACGTGTGCCTCGTAGGCGGCTACCAGGATGTGCTGAGTTTCCTGCACGAGTTCGGGCATTTCTACGGATATTACGTATCCGGCATCGACGCCGTGACGAGCTCTTCCCTTGACGTGGAAGAGATAATGTCTCAGGCCAACGAGCTGCTGTTTACGCCGTATTTTGAAACTTATATGGACGTGCCGACGTACAGCGCCGTTAAGAAAGCGCAGATGTTTTCCGCACTGTACAGTGTAGTCAACGGCTGCATCCATGACGAGTTCCAGCGCTACGTATACGACAATGATGTGGGAAGCGTCGAAGAGCTCAACAGGGTGTTTGCGGAAATATCCTCATCCTACGGAGTCGACCAGAGCTTCTACAGCGTGCCGATAGAGTATGCCTGGGTGGACGTGTCGCACACCTTCGAAGTGCCGCTTTACTTTATAAGCTACGCCACCTCCCAGATACCGGCGCTGGAGATATTCGTAAAATCGCTCGAGGACAGAGAAGGCGCGATCGGGATCTATAATGCGGTCGTCCATTCCGACCCTAAGAGCAGTTTTCGGCAGGTGCTTGAGGACTGCGGCCTGGATTCGCCTTTTGAAGAAGATACGATAAAAAAACTTGTCGCCGACGTGCGGGATTATATCGGCCCGGCGGAATAAACGTCCGAATATGCATGAAAACGGGCGAACGCAGTTTGTTTTGCGTTCGCCCGTTTGGTTATGCAGCAGGCCGGATACGTTGGGCCTTTTTTATTCCAGCAGGAGACCGGCAATGCTTATATACAGCTCTTCGGCGGCTGTTTTGAATTTCTTTTCCATTTCCGCGGCCTGCTCCGCGCTGCCGGCAAGTATGTCAAGCTTCATGATGTTGCCGATGCCGTCGGAAAGAGACAGGTTGACCCGGCAGCTGCCGTCCGATTGGCGGACGGAGGAAGTTTCCACCATCGCGCTGCGGTTGAGTATCTTTGCAAGGCGCTCCGCCTGACGGGCCGCCGCTGTCTTTACGGTAAAGGGGAGGCTGTCTACGGTGGCCTCGATGTTCTCTGCGCCTTTTTCGGTGATGGAATATTTTTCGGAATCGGCGTCAACATGACCGGAGGCGACCAGACGGTAGAGGGCTTCGGAATAATCAAAATAGTTTATTCCCTCATCGCACAAAACAAGGTCAGCGAGAGTGTTTATATCCACGGGCCTCGGCAGCTTGCTCAGTATATAAAGAATAAGGACCTTTATTTCGGTTTTGCTGCGTATAAAACCAAGATTGTCCATACGGCGGATCCTCCTTTGCGTCAGACGTCTTCTTTGCTCAGTTTACCATATCGTACGCCGATATTAAAGACTGTAATTCACAAAAAAAGCATGCGGGCATAGACTGTAATGAATTTCATTCTTTTCGGGAGGTATGTGCATGGCAGTCAGAGTAAGTCCCGGGCCGGTAGACGCTTCGGCCGAGGTAAGAGAAGCCGTTTGCATCCATACACGGAAGATATTCGATTCCTGCCGCGACAAGGACTGTTTGGAGGATCTCAGGCTTTACCCGGATACGGTCTCATATCAGTATATTGCCGGCGCCATGGGAGTGCGTGCAAAGTCGGCGGAGCTTCTGTATGCGGGCGTTGAAGTGGAGGAGGTCGCCTTCAACAGGGGGTATTTTACCGTAGATATACGCTATTTTTATAAAATCAAGGCGGAGACATACTCTCTCTCCGACGGTCCTGCCGATATAACCGGTCTTGCGGTGTTTGACAAGCGGGTCCTGCTTTTCGGCAGCGAGAGCAGCGCAAGAATATTCTCCTCCCGCGGCGACGGCCGGGAGGAAGGGAGCATGCTCCCCGTGGCAGTTGTAGATGCAGAGGCCATGGGGCGGGATTGTATGCGGCAGGGAAAAGTAGTATAATCATATATACAGCCGCTCCGCCGCGCATGATCGGAGCGCGGCGCGCTGCCGTCTCAGCAGAGAGAACTATAAAATACATTATGAATATATATTGACATTATCGCGAAAACGTGTATAATTATTCATAATAGCATAATTCGGGAGTAATATTGATGTATACTGTATTCATTGACGGCAAAGAAGGCACGACGGGCCTGAGGATCCATTCGAGGCTTGCCGAGAGGGCGGACATTCGTATCGTCACTTTACCGGAGGAGCTCAGGAAGGATCGGGAGGCAAGACGCAAGGCGCTCAACGAATGTGACGTCGCGTTTCTGTGTCTTCCGGACAAGGCCGCCGTTGAGGCTGTGGAGCTTATAGAAAATCCGGACGTCCGCGTGCTGGATACGTCGACCGCGCACAGGACGGCGCCGGATTGGGTATACGGGTTCCCGGAGCTCTCGGAAGAGCGAAGAGAGAGAATACGGAAGGCCAAAAGGCTTGCAGTGCCGGGCTGTCACGCAAGCGGGTTTATTTCGCTGATAGCGCCCTTGAGGGCGGACGGCATACTGAATTCCTCGGAGAGACTGTGCTGCACCTCCGTGACGGGGTACAGCGGGGGCGGGAAAAAGATGATAGCGCAATATGAAGACACCCAAAGAAGCGCCGGGCTCGATGCGCCGAGACAGTACGCTCTCGGCCAGCAGCACAAGCATCTCAGAGAAATGGCGTGTATCTGCGCGCTGGACGATCATCCGGCGTTCAGCCCGATAGTCGGCGATTATTACAGCGGCATGACGGTCACCGTTCCTCTTTTTGCCGATATGCTCGCCCCGGGCAAGGGCGCGGAAGACATTGCGGCGAGTTACGCGGCAAGATACCGCGGCCCCGTGGTAAGCGTAAATGAAAGCCCGGACGACGGCGGTTTTATTTCGGGAAACGATCTTGCGGGGAAGGACAGTATGGAGGTAAGCGTGGCGGGCTGCGCGGACAGGCTGCTTCTTATTTCCAGGTTTGACAATCTCG